>CAVJNL010000022.1:0-24324 GCA_963650985.1 Clostridium sp. CAG:413 | reverse complement strand
CTCCCCATCGGAGTTTTTTCAATCTAAAAGTGTTGCACTTGCTTGACAATCTGCCGTGGCGCGAAGCGCCGGAAGGGTTGTCCCGTAAGGAGTACGGATTGCCACGGCCAGCGTTCGCGCTGGTCTCGCAATGACATGGTTTTTTGCATGGGGTACGGTGCAAGCCCGGGCGGCGGGCTGTGGTCAGCCCGCCCTACAAGGCGTGTTGTAGGGGCGGACGACCCTGTCCGCCCTGGGTGATTCGCCTCCATGTGGTGCGTAGGGGCGGGGCTCTGCCCCGCCCGCGGGCGACCGCGAGGGTCGCCCCTACGGAGGGGAACGAACTCCGTGCAAGTCCGGGCGGCGGGCTGTGGTCAGCCCGCCCTACGCGTGAAATTACGGGGGCGTTTGTAGGGGCGGACGACCCTGTCCGCCCGGTGCAGTGGTTCCTTGGCGGTGCGTAGGGGCGGGGCTCTGCCCCGCCTGCGGGCGACCGCGAGGGTCGCCCCTACGGAAAAATTTTATGGGCGAAATAGTCCTTGATAGACAAGATATAAATATAAAACACCTCCGGCGCGGTGCTTTCGTGCCGGAGGTGTTCTTGCGGCCCAGTGTGAGCTTGACAGTTGTGCAAAAACTTAATACTTAACTTTGCTCATCATTATGGTTTTTATTTATACTTGTTTTCGATGTCTGTCAGTCTCGCTTGGTGATCTCGGTATGCGTCGTTGAGCGCGGTCTGTTTTTCATCTTCGAGCTTATAAAGCTGGTCTTGTTCCCTTGCCGCTTGCTTAAGCACTAAACATGCCTCTGACTGAGCGTACAAATCATCGACCTCCTTTTGCAGCCGCGCTGCTTCCACTTTTCGGCCATCCATCTCCGCTGCGGCCAACTGCCGTGATTTGGTGTTGATTTGCGTTTGCAGCGAATTATACTGATTGGCATAGTAAGACTCGGAATTTAAGGAAGACACTCCACATTTCTGCATGAGACCCTTCACGGTCGATTTTTTAATGTTGATTTCAGAATCATACGAAATCGTGATGCGGCTCACAGCATCCTGGTACTTTTTATTTTCTTCCTCAATTTCCTTTTGCTTTTCCGCCGCCTTATCTATCGTAGGTGTCTCCGGCTGTTTGGGTGTGTCCGTGCTGGGGTCCTTTGTGGTGCCGCCGCTGGGGGTCGTGGTGCTGCCACTGGGTTTTGTCGTTCCGCTGCTGGGCGTTGTTGTGGTGGTGGTGCTGCTGGGCTTCTTCGTCGTACTGTCGGATGTCTTTTTGTCGGTGCTGGTGGTGGTACTCCCGGTCGAGCCGCTTCCCGAAGTCGAAGAAGTTTTATCCTTGGAAGAATCATTTGCCGCCGTAGTGGTGTCTTTGGTGCCGTCCTTACTGGGGTCGGTGGTCCTGTCTGTGATGATCGTTGGATCATCAGTTTCGTTCGCGGGCGTGTCAGTTTTTGCGCAGCCGGAGAGAAGCAAAAGGGCTGCAAGGGCAGACGCTAAGAGTAGTACCTTTTTCATGTCGTTCTTTCTCCTTTATATTGTTTTCACCGCAGCCGCGCCGGGGGCGAGGGTCCCCCGGGCAGCCGGGCGAAAAACAAAAACGCCGTGCAGGAGCTTGTCCCACACAGCGTAAGAAACTATGTCCTTATGCAACACAAACATAAAATAGTATGCGCGCAAAAACCACCCTTTACAAGAAAGGCCGGTATGGCGTATAATATTCCATGCGGTGCGGCCTAATGGCCGTTGTGTAGGTGCTGAGTCCACCTGCGCAGGCTCTCGGGTGTTGGCGCACTCGGGAGCTGCCGCATTTTTGTTTTTCATCCAAAGTATAGCACAGCCCGCGCCCCTTTACAAGTCTTTTCGGCAAAAATCGCCGAAATACCGCCACGGAGCTGCCTGTGCCTTGCGGGGACGGGGTTTCTATGCTATACTTTCCTACGGAGATACCTTATTTTAATTATGAAAACAGGAGAAAAATTATGAAAAAGATGAAGCGTTTGGCGGCGCTGGCGCTGGCGGGGCTGCTGGTCCTGTGCCTGGCGGCCTGCGGAAGCAAGGGCGACGCGGTTTCCTACACCGCCGGGGTCGTGGATGGCAGTATCTACACCAACCGTTATTTCGGCTTCGCCGTCACCCTCAGCGAGGACTTCGGCTGGACCTATTTCACCGACGACCAGATCGCCCAGGTCACCGGCCAGGCGGCGGACGCCCTGGACAGCGAGGAATTTAACAAAATGCTGGAGAGCGGCCAAACCGTCACCGAGATGTACGCCTTCCGCAATGACTCCGCCACGGTGAATGTGGGCGTGGAGAACCTGGGCGCGGTGAACGGCGCGAAGATGGACGAGAGCGCCTATGCGGACGCCTCCCTGGAGGTGCTGCCCGACCAGCTCACCGCCGCGGGATTCACGAACCTGGTGCTGAACAAGACCACCCTGACCTTCGCCGGGGCGGAGCACTACGGCATCAACATCATCGGCGAGGTCCAGGGCGTGGCCCTGCAGGAGACGCTGGCCTGCGTGAAGGTGGGCAACTATGTGGCCGTAGTCACCGCCGTCACCTACACCGACGACACCCCCGCCGACATCCTGGCCGCGTTTGTTCCCTGCGCCACGACATACAACGGGTAAAGGCACCGCGCCCGGGGTGCAGCATTGGCGCGTATCACTTCGCCTTTCCCCGGGAGGTGAAGGACCCGATGGCCCGGACGGACGAGGCCCTGTATCGGACCAAGGAGAGTGGCCGGTGCCGGTTCGTCATCGCGGAAGATGCAAAATAGAATACGAAACCCGTACACCCAGGAAAGGTGTACGGGCTTTTTTATGCGTAAATCACGGCTTCGTTCAGCGGAGAACGCCGCAGCGGAAGAGGTAGTCGCGCCAGAGGGCGTAGTAGGCCGCTTTCAGATGGACACCGTCGCCGGAATACTCGGCGGGCATGGCTCCGGTGCCGTCATCAAAGGCGGCGTTGCAGTCGATGTAAAACACCGTTTTGCCGTCGGCCAGCTTGGAAAGGGCCGCGTTCCGGGCATCGATGGTGGAATTTTTGAAAATGGAGGAGTCGGACTTTTCCTGGGTGGTGTGGAAAATGGATTGCAGGAAGATCAGGGCGTCCGGCTGCAAACGGCGCAGCTCGGCCACCAGGTCGCCGTACCCCTCGGCCCAGCTCTCCGGGGTGCCGGTGCCCAGCTCGTTGATGCCCAGGAGGATGTAAATTTTGCCGTAGCACTTGCCCTCCAGGGCCTGGGCCAGGGTCTGGCCGTCAAAGATGGCGTCCTCCGCCGCCGACCAAACATTGATGCCGTTGTGGCAGAGGTAGGCGGCGTTGGGCAGGCCCGCGTAGCCCCGGAAGCCGTCGGTGAGGGAGTCACCGATGAAGAGTGCGTCGTCAAAATAGCTGGCGTCCACGGTGGTGAAGTCGCTGTCCGCCGAAGGCGCGGGCGTGGGCTGGGGCGCAGGCTCCGGCTGGGGTGTGGGTTCCGGGTCGGGCGTTGGCTCCGGGTCCGGGTCCGTGGCAGGCTTGCTCCAGGGGTAAACGCCGTCGGACAGTCCCTGGGCCATGGCCGCCACCGGGGGCGTCAGGGGGGCCAGCTTTTTCAGATATTTTTCATACGCGCCCGTGGGGTCTATGGCGGCGTAGACATTCAATACGATAGCCGCCAGCAGACACAGGGGCAGAAGCAGGGAAAGTTTTCGTTTCATAAGCAGTCACCTTAAAATCGGGCATAGAGGAAAGCGTTGCCGGAGGAGGTGGCGATGCAGTGCACGCACACCCAAAACAGCACGAACAGCGCCCCCTGCACCCAGTGGTTCAGCCGGTGCTTTTCAAAAAACCGCCGGGGCTGGGGCAGGCAGAGGAAGATGGCCAAAAGCAGCACCCACCAGCAGGAGCCCAGCGGCCCCAGCACATCCTTGCGCGACACCACGCTGCTGGAGCCGAAAAACGGGAACAGCCGGGAGAAGTACGCCCCCAGGTCACGGAGATTCGTGATGCGGAAGATGACCCAGGTTTGGGGAATGACGAACAGCAGGTACACATGAGAGAGGAGCCTGTGGCGCTTTAGGAAGCCGCTGATGCAGAACTTTTCCAGCAGGATAAGCCCCAGCAGCGCTGCGCCCCACAGCACGAAGGTCCAACTGGCCCCGTGCCACAGGCCCGTACACAGCCACACCACCGTCAGGGACAGGGCCGTGCGGGCCTTACCGCGGCGGCTGCCGCCCAGGGGGATGTAGAGGTAGTCCCGGAACCAAGTACCCAGGGTGATATGCCAGCGGCGGTAAAACTCGCTGACGGATCGGGCGGTGTAGGGAAGGTCAAAGTTCCGGGGCACGGGCAGCCCCAGCATCTGCCCCAGGCCCATGGCCATGAGGGAGTAGCCGGAGAAGTCGAAGTAGAGCTGGAGACTGTAGCTCACCGCCCCCAGCCAGGCCAAGGGGGTGGAGATGTATTCGTAGCCAATGCGGCTGAGGGTGGCCCACAGGGGCGCCAACTGGTCCGCCAGCAGCACCTTGAAGCACAGGCCCACCACGAAAAGCTCGAAACCCGCCACCGCGTCCCAGCGGCGGATCTTTCGTCTTTTCAGGGCGTCCCGCCAGTCATGCCAGCGGAGGATGGGACCCATGGTCAACTGGGGAAAGGCCAGGGTAAAGGCGGCGTAGTCGATGAAATTTTTCTCCGCCGTCTCGCCCCGGGAGACATCCATCAGGTAGCCCATGCTCTGAAAGAGGTAAAAGCTGACGCCCAGGGGAAGGAGGATTTTCGGCAGGGCCATGGCCTGGCCGGTGAGAGCGGCCAGGTTCCCCACCAGGAACGCCGCGTACTTGAAATACCCCAGGCACAGCAGGTCCGCCGTTAGGGCGGCGATGAGCAGGCCCTTGCGCACCCGGGCCGGGCGGCCCTCCATGAGCCGGGCCAGGCCGTAGTGCAGGGCCAAAACCACCAGCAGCAGTGCCCCGTCCCGCAGCCCCGCGCCCAGCACATAGAAGGCGGCGCTGCCCGCCACCAGCCAGGCGTTTTTGAAGCGGAAGGGGAGAGAATAATAAACCACGAGAAACAGCGGCAGAAAATAAAATAGGAAACTTAAATCTGAAAAACTCACGGATAGCTCCTGTCACACAAGGTCGGAAAGGGTCGGAAAGGGTCGGAAGGGGTCGGAAGGGGTCGGAAAGGGTGTACGCCGGAGTATAAATTTATTATACGGCCTCGTCGCAGGGTTTTCAATCCCAAAGCGGTAACAAATCAGGTAATATTTCGTTACAGCGGCTTTGACGGCCCGGGACGGGCATGGTATACTCTATTATAATAGGTTCAAAATTAGAAACGGGGGCGCGGACATGAAGCAGTATATCGGCATCGACCTGGGCGGCACGGGCATCAAGGGGGGCGTGGTGCGCCAGGACGGCGAAATTTTGGCCCGGCGGACCTGCCCCACCCGGCCCGATCGGGGCCCATCGGCGGTAGCGGAGGACATCGCCGCCATGATCCGCGCCCTGGCCCAGGGGCGGGACATCGCCGGGGTGGGCCTGGGCTGTCCCGGCACCGTGGACGACCGGGCGGGCATGGTGGTGTACGCCTGCAACATCGGCTGGGTGCAGTACGATGTGCGCCGGGCCCTGGCGGCCACGGGCTTTGCCGTGCGCCTGGTGAATGACGCCAACGCGGCGGCTTTGGCCGAGGCGGCGGTGGGCGCGGCCCAGGGTGCTCAAAGCGCCGTGGTGGTGACCTTGGGCACAGGCATAGGAGGCGGCGTGGTGGTGGACGGGCGGCTGCTGACGGGCTTTACCGGCGCGGCCAGCGAACCGGGGCATATATGCATCGTGGCGGACGGCGAGCCCTGCGGCTGCGGGCGGCGGGGCTGTTGGGAGGCCTACGCCTCGGCCACGGCGCTGATCCAACGCACGGAGGCGGCCATGGCGACCCACCCGGAGAGCGCCCTGCACCGTATTGCCCGGGAAACAGGCGGCGTGGACGGACGCACCGCCTTTGCGGCCCGGGACGCCGGGGACCCGGCGGCGGAGCAGGTGGTGGCGGAGTATATTCATTATCTGAGCGTGGGCGTAGCCAATTTGGTGAACATCTTTTTCCCGGAGGTGGTGGCCCTGGGCGGAGGCATCGCAGGCCAGGGAGAGACGCTGCTAAAGCCCCTGCGGGCGCAGGTGCAGCAGCAGGAATACGGCGCGGCCTACGCGCAAAAGCACCCGCGCATCGTCCCATGCACCCTGGGCGCCGATGCCGGTGTCATCGGCGCAGCACTGTTCGCGGCGGCGGGAGAAGCGAGGCGATTTCGAGGAAGCGCCCCGATTGGCGGGCACGACGGTGGGCAGGCTGGCACGTCGAAGCCGTGACTCAGAGTGTCAAAAATGTCATCCGCCTCACTCTGCGTACTCTTTTGCCTCCCGGCAATAGAACTCGGCGGCGGCGCGGTTGGCGGCTATTTCTTCCTCCGTCAGCGCCCGGCGGACCTTGGCGGGGGAGCCGAAAGCCATGGAGCCGTCGGGAATCTCCATCCCCTGGGGCACCAGCGCCCCGGCGCCGATGATGCAGTCGCGGCCAATTTTCGCGCCGTTGAGGACGATGGCCCCCATACCCACCAGGGTGTTGTCGCCGATGGCGCAGCCGTGGAGAATGGCCCCGTGGCCGATGGTGCAGCCCCGGCCAATGCTTATGGGGAAGCCCGCGTCGGTGTGGAGGACGCAGTTGTCCTGGATATTGGTGTCGGGGCCGATGACCGTCTCCTCGGCCTCCGAGCGGATCACCGCGCCGAAATAAATGCTGCTGCCCGCCCCGGCAGTGACGCGCCCCCGGACGGTGGCGTTCTCCGCCACAAAGGCGGCCTGGGGCAGCTTGGTTTTCTCGATCATAAAAACGAACCTCCTTTACCCTTTCGGGTCGCGTTTACCGGTTATCGGTATCGGTTTTCTCAGTGACAGGCGGAATAAAATTCTCAATGGCCCCCGCAGCTTCGGATGCCGAATGACAAAGTGAATGGCGGGCGCCTTTCCGCGTCTGCATTAAAAAATCGGCGGCCTTCCGGGGAAGAGCGCCGACTCTGGTACGGGTAGTGGGGGTCGAACCCACACGAATCGCTTCACAGGAACCTAAATCCTGCGCGTCTGCCAATTCCGCCATACCCGCATCTCTTTGGATATTATAGCACATTTCGCCGGCGGACACAAGATTTATTTCATCTGGTATTATTCGCCAGGGCGAAATTGGTCCTATTTTTATATCCAGAATCGTGGTATACTGTCTGTAACTGACCGCAAAACGGAGGAATGACTATGAAGCGAGTGGCAAGCATACAGGACATCTCGTGCCTGGGGCGGTGCTCCCTGACGGTGGCGCTGCCGGTGCTTTCGGTGCTGGGGGTGGAGTGCGCGGTGATCCCTACGGCGGTGCTGAGCACCCACACCATTTTCCCGGATTTCACCTGCCGGGACCTCACCGACGAGCTGCTGCCCATCGCCCGGCACTGGCAGAGCCAGGGGGTGCATCTGGACGCCATTTGCAGCGGCTATTTGGCCTCGCCCCGGCAGACGGAGGCGGTTTGCCGGGTGTTCGACCTGCTGCGGGGGCGGGACACCCTGGTGGTGGTGGACCCGGCCATGGCCGACCACGGGCGGCTCTATAAGCCCTTTGCGCCGGATTTTCCCCAATACATGAAAAAGGTCTGCGCCCGGGCGGATGTGCTGCTGCCCAACCTCACCGAGGCCTGCCTGCTGACGGACACGCCCTACCGGGAGGACGCGGACGAGGCGTTCATCCGGGAGCTGCTGAAAAAGCTCTCGGACCTGGCCCCGCGGGTGGTGCTCACGGGGGTGAGCTTCGACGAAAAGCGCCTGGGAGCTATGTCCTACGACCGGGCCACGGGGCGGTATTTTTCCTATTTTAACGAAAAGGTCCCGGCCAGCTTCCACGGGACGGGGGACATCTTCACCGCCACGGTGCTGGGCGGCATGATGCAGGGGCGCAGCCTGGAGCAGGCGGTGGCCCTGGCGGTGGACTTCACCCTGGAGTGCATCCGCTGCACCCAGGCGGACCCCGGGGCAAGCTGGTACGGTGTGGAGTTTGAAAAGGCCCTGCCGTGGCTGGCGGCGCGGGGCGCGGAGGAAATGTGAATGATGTGGGCGGGGCGTGAGGGCCCCGCCTTTTTTTGCGTGGGTTGGGAGTGCGGCGACCCTTCCGGCGCTTTGCGTCACCGCTCCTTACGCAGGGGAGGCTTTAAGGACGAGGGTACGGATTGCCACGGCCAGTTTGAGAACTGGCCTCGCAATGACACATTACAGGAAATGCGGTGGTTGTCGGGCGGGGTAGATTCCCGCCCGTCCCACAGCTTCCAAAATGAAAAAACCGCCCGATGGGCGGCTTTTTCATTATTCTGCAAAAACTTTATTCCTCCTGCGTGGCGCTGGTGAGGAATTTGTCAAACAGGGCGCCCAGGCGATCTACGCTGGTGTCGATGTCGTTTTCCATGTGGTTCCAGAAAAACTGCACCACGAAGCCGATGTAGGCGTAGCGGCAGAAGTAAGCCACGCTGCGCAGCTGCTCTTCGGGCAGGTCACGGCCCTGGGCGGCCTGCTGGGCCAGGCGGTAAAAAACATCGTCTGTCAGGGAAAAAATATACCGCTCCAGTCGGTCCCGGGACAGGCCGTCGAAGATATGGTAGATGATCTTCGGGTGGGCCTTGCACTGGCGCAGCATGGCTTTCGTGGCGCTCTTCCACTCCAGCAGCGTGTCACCCGGGGTGAAGGACTCCACTATCTGCCGAAACCAGGCGTCCAGCAGGGCGTAAATGTCCTCATAGTGATAGTAAAAGGTGTTGGGGCTGACCCCGGCGCGCTTGACCAGCGCGGCCACGGTGATCTTGTCGAAGGGCAGCTCCTCCAGCAGCTCCGTGAAGGCGGTCATGATGAGCTTTTTCGTGTACAGCGCCACGGCGGCACCTCCTGTGCAGAGTGTCTTTGAGGGTATTTTATAGGAAATGCTGCCAAATTGCAAGAGGTTTCCACCGGGCGGGTTGGTGATGTGAATAAATATACAAATTCCTGTTGACAAATGAATTTTATGCGTTATAATAAGGGACAAGTTCAATAGAAATGCTTCCCTTGGCACCGGCTGAGGGGTCAAAAGGCATCCGCGACCAAATCGTAGGTATTCCGGCACTTACCGGATAAGATTTGGTCACGGATGCCTTTGCTTTTTACAAAAATAAGGAGGTAAAATCATGAACATCAAACCTTTTGCCGTGGAAGAATGGATGAATGAATATGAGGTGGGGGCGAAGTTCAACATCGCCGAGACTTGCGTGGATTCCGTGTCCCTGGACCAGCTTTTTGCCCTCACCGGGGAGGATAAGGCGCAGTTCCTCACGGATTTCGCCGCCAAGCGCCTGACCTACGGCGACATCGTGGGCAGCGACGCCCTGCGCTCGGGCATTTGCCAGCTCTACAAGACCGTGCAGCCGAGCCAGGTGGTGCCCACCCACGGCGCGGCGGGGGCCAACCACCATGTGTTTTGCTCCCTCATCTCCGCCGGGGACCGGGTGGTGAGCATCATGCCCACCTACCAGCAGCTTTACTCCATCCCCGAGGCCATGGGCGCGGAGGTGGCCATCTTGCAGCTAAAGCAGGAGAACGACTACCTGCCCGACCTGGACGAGCTGAAGGCCCTGGTGACCCCCGGCACCAAGATGATCTGCATCAACAACCCCAATAACCCCACTGGGGCGCTGATGAGCCCGGCGCTGCTGGGGCAGATCGTGGACATTGCCCGGAGCGTGGGGGCCTACATCCTCTGCGACGAGGTGTACCGCCACCTGACCCAGACCGACGACTACTGCCCCTCCATGGCCGATCTCTACGAGAAGGGCATCTCCGTCAGCAGCATGTCCAAGGTGTTCTCCCTGGCGGGCCTGCGCCTGGGCTGGATCGTCACCCGGGACAAGGCGGCGCTGAAAGCCTTCCTCTCCCACCGGGACTACAACCTCATCAGCTGCGGCCTGTTCGACGACACCGTGGCCGCCCTGGCCCTGGCCCACGGGGAGGCGATGCTGAAGCGCAACCAGGCCATCGTCCGGGAAAACCTGGCGATTTTGGACGCCTGGGTGGCGGCGCACCCGCACTTCTACTACACCAAGCCCAAGGCCGGGACCACAGCCCTGGTGTACTACGATTATGACATTCCGTCCTATAAATTCTGCCAAGAGATTTACCACAAGACCGGGGCTTTTGTGACCCCCGGCGACTGCTTCGAGCAGCCCCACAGCATGCGCATCGGCTACGCCTGCGACCAGCAGACGCTCAAAGACGGCCTGGCGGCCCTGGCGGAATTTGTGGACACATTATAACAAGCCTGGCGAAAAATCTTCGATTTTTCTGTCAAAAGGATTGCAGTCTGCTGCGCGCATAATTTTGAGCCGGTGGCTCAAAATTCCACGCTTGCAGCCTGAGAGGTATTTTCTCTCACGCACATGTCGCGAGAGAAAATGATCTCAATTTTTTGCCGCCTGCGGGCGGCAAACTCTGCGAGGCTTTTTACTACACGGATAATATAAGGAGGAAAATCATGGCGAAAATTACTGTATTGAGCAGCGCGGCCATTGAAGAGCTGCTGACCGTCCCTATGGCCGTGGAGGCCGTGGAGCAGGCGTATCTGGAGAAGTGCAAGGGCCAGGCGGCGCTGTGGCCCATGGTGTTTCACGAGTTCGACCCCGGCCACGCGGACCTGGACATCAAGTCCGGCAACCTGGACGGCCTGGGGTTTTACGGGCTGAAGGTGGTGTCCTGGTTCGGGGCCAACCCGGAGAGGGGGCTCCCGGCCCTCTACGGCACCTCGCTGCTGTTTGACCTCGCCACCGGCGCGCCCCAGGCGCTGCTGAACGCGGGGCCCATCACCGACTTCCGCACAGGGGCGGCGGGAGCCATCGGCGCCAAGGCTTTGGCCGCCCCCAACGCCACCACCCTCCTCATGGCGGGCAGCGGCGCCCTGGCTCCGTATCTCATTGCCGCCACACTCTACCTGCTTCCGAACCTGAAAACCGTCTATGTGGCGAACCCCCACCACCCGGAGAAGTCCGCCGCCGCCTGTGGGACTATCGCAGAAAAAGTTGCGGAGCTGCTGGCTCCCTGCGGCGGCTGCCACGCGGAAATTTTGCCCGCCCCCGACCTGGAGACGGCCACGAAGCAGAGCCAGGTCATCCTCACCGCCACCCCGGCCCGGGAGCCGTTCTTGCAGGCGGACTGGGTGCAGCCCGGCACGCATATCAGCTGCGTGGGCGCGGATATGTCCGGCAAGCAGGAGGTGGAAAGCGCTCTCTTCGCCAAGGCCAAAATCTTCGGCGACGACACCGCCCAGTGCCTCTCCGTAGGTGAGTGCGAGGTGCCCTATAAGGCGGGGATTTTTGACGGCAAGGTCACGGAGATCGGCCAGGTCCTGGCCGGAACAAAGCCGGGCCGCACCGCCCCGGAGGATATAACCATTTTTGACTCCACGGGTATAGCCCTCCAGGATATAGCCACCGCCGCCGCGCTGCTGAAAGCTGTGCAGAAAGCTGGGGCGGGGGTGGAGATCGAGTTGTGAGGGGTCGAACCCACCGCACCAACAACCAAAACAAAAAAGCCTCCCTTGCCTAAAGGGAGGGGGACCAACCGAAGGTTGGTGGAGGGATTCGTGCGGGGTAATGGGTTATTCATCTTCGGTAAACTCGTGCGTGGAAGAATCCCTCGTAGGGGCGACCCTCGCGGTCGCCCGCGGGCGGGGAAATCGCCGAAGCGCTGCCAGTGGCAGAAGAAGCAAGGCGATTTCGAGGAAGTGCCCCGATTGGCGGCCACAACAGTGGCCGGGAATCGGCTGGCACGACGGTGGGCAACCGCCGCCCCCTACGGACGGTTACAAGTAGTGCGGTAGTCGACCCCTCAGTCACGGCTTTGCCGTGACAGCTCCCCTTACGCAGGGGAGCCTTTGGGGCTACGGATGTCCCTGTTGCGGTGCCCAAAATTTCTGCGCTGCCTTGCGGCGGGCGCTTGAAATTTTGACCGCGGCCACTCGCTCGCCTCGCTTCATCTGCCACTGGCAGCGCTCGGTTCGCTCCCCACATCGGCCCGCCCCATCGCGCCGCCAATAATGCGTCCGTAGGGGCGACCCTCGCGGTCGCCCGCTCCACCGCAGTTCTTGTTACACTCCGTAGGGGGCGGCGTCCCCGACGCCCCGTTTACCGCACTTCCTTGCAACGCATTGTAGGGCGGGCTGACCACAGCCCGCCGGAGACTGTCGATAAAGTGGTAGGATTTGTGATAACGGTAAGGAAGGGAGTGTGAGGGAAACCCAAGAAGGGTGTCCCTCGCCATTAAAATCAGCCGTTTTTGGAACTTTTTCAAAGCTTCAAAAACGCAGGCAGCGGGGCGAAAAGTCTTTTTCGACACGCTGAAAAAACCTGCCCTCCCGGATTACTTCCGAAAGGGCAGGTTTTTTAATTTTAGTCCAAAATTAGTCCAAAACAAACACCGTGCAGTTCCGTCGCCCGAAGGCGCAGGCCTGGCTATACTCGTCGAACCACAGGTCCATCTTGTAGCCCTTGATGCTCCCGCCGCAGTCGGCGGCGGTGGCCATGCCGTAGGTCAGATAGCCGTCGTCGGTGTAGATATAGAACCGGGTCCCGTAGGGGAACACCGAGGGGTCCACGGAGATGTTGCCGTAGGCCGTGGGCCGCCCGGAGGCCGTGTAGCCGTGGATGGCGTAGGCGGAGGCGTTGCAGGTGACCTGGGAGGAGAAAGTCATGGTGTCGCCGGAGGCAAAGGTCAGATACCCGCTGCCGTCGTCATTGCGGTGTACGGACACCAGCGTGTCGTCCCGGGAAACGGAGTCCACCAGGGTGCCGTACTCCACCACCTGGGTCACGGAGTTGTCCGCCGTGGTAGAAACCAGCTGGGTCTTTTCCAGCTTGCCCATCACATAGGTGTCCAGGTAAGTCTCGGTGACATTGCCGGGCACGCCGGGGGTGATGATCTTCTCCGTGCCCTTGGCCATCAACGGGTCGGCAATGCGCTCCTCGTCAAAGGCCGTCTCCACCGGCACATCCCGCAGGTGGGTGTATTCCCGGCACACGGTGATCACCGGGGTGCCCGAGGACAGGTCCACCACCACCATCTCGTCCTGCCCCACCTTCACATGGCTGCGGCGCAGGAGGTTTGCCACAGTCTCCCGGCGGGAGGTAATGGTGGTACTCTCGCCGGATGCCTCCCCCTCACCGTCCACAGAGGCGGCCAAAAGCTGCACGCCGTTGTCATTGCGCTTGGCCGAGGCGGAGACCGCCTGCACGGCGGTGCTCACCTGCACCTCCTGGCCCTTGTTCAAGATCAACTGCACATCCGCCGTGCCCGCGTTGTGGGGCGCGGTGTAGAGGGCGCTGCTCTCGTAGTCCAGGCCCGCGTCGGCGGTGACGGTGTAGATGGCCTCGCTGTCGATGAGCATATACACGCTCTCGTCCGCCGGGGCGGGGCTCATGCAGATGCAGATAGCCAGCCCCAGCACCGTCAGCGGAGCCAGCATCGCCAGCAGCCGACGGCGGGTCACAGGCTGTTCCCGCCCGCTAAACAGGGATAAAAAGTTCTTCTTCATGAATTTGCAACCCTCTCTCCTCGGCGTACTTTCCGCCAAAATCGAGAGGCTCCTTTCGGTATAGACTGGATAAAATCAACTTAAAAAGTTAATGGATTGAATCTCGTTTGTAACCGAATTGTAACACTTGTTACAAAATTAAATTTAACTGAAGTATAGCACTTTCCGCCCTCCATGTCAAGTTTTTCCGGGAATCGCAGGATTTATGCGCCTTCCCGCCCAAAAAAGCCACCCAATTGTGTCAAAATAAATACAAAATTGTAACCGGTTTTTGCCCCCGAGGATCCAAACAGGTGTTGCCTGCGGCGGAAACTTCCGCTATAATAAGAGGAGTATTTCAATCGCAAGAGAAGGAGGGAGCGCCGTGCGTCCTGTGTATATCCCCGTGGGCCACATTGTCAACGCCCACGGCATCAAAGGTGAGATCAAGCTGAACCCGGAGGGCTTCGCCCCGGAGTTCGTGGCGGAGTTCGACACGCTCTATATAAATGGGGAGCCCGTTCGTGTGAAAAGCCGCCGGGTCCATAAGTCCACTTTGCTTCTGACCCTGCCCGGGGTAGAGGACATGGACGCCGCCCTGGCCCTCAAGGGCCGGGAGGTCGCCATCCGCCGGGCCGACGCGCACCTGCCCGAGGGCGAGTATTTCGACGCCGAGCTGGAGGGCCTCACCGTCCTGGACGACGCCACCGGCGCGGTTTTGGGCAAAATTCACCGGGTCCTCCACTATCCCGCCCACAAGGTCTACGAGGTCCGCGGCGCCCGGGAGTACCTGATCCCCGCCGTCCCCGAGGTGTTCATCGCCTCGGTAGACATAGACGGCGGCGCCATGCGCGTGCACAACATGAAAGGATTGGCCACCGATGAGAATTGACATCATGACCCTGTTCCCCGATGCCATCGAGGCCATGATGGGCCAGTCCATCATAGGCCGCGCCCGGGACCGGGGCTATATCCGTCTCCACACCCACCAAATTCGGGACTATACCACCAATAAGCAGATGCAGGTGGACGACTACCCCTACGGCGGAGGCCGCGGCGCGGTGATGCAGGCCGACCCCCTCTACCGCTGCTGGGAGCATGTCTGCGGGGAGGTAGGGGAGAGGCCCTATACCATTTATATGTCCCCCTGTGGCCGCATCTTCACCCAGGAGGTAGCCAAGGAGCTGAAGGCCGAGCATGAAAATATCCTTCTGGTCTGCGGCCATTACGAGGGCGTAGACCAGCGCTTCATCGACGAGTGCGTGGACGAGGAGCTGAGCATGGGCGACTTCGTCCTCACCGGCGGTGAAATTCCCGCCATGGCTGTGGCGGACTGCCTGTTCCGCATGGAGGAGGGCGTCCTCCCCGAGGAGAGCTGCTACACCGACGAGAGCCACTGGAACGGCCTGCTGGAGTACCCTCAGTACTCCCGCCCCGAGGAGTGGCATGGCCGCAAAGTCCCCCCCATCCTCCTCAGCGGCAACCACGGCGCCGTAGACGACTGGCGCAGAAAAGAGAGCTATAAACGCACCATGACCCGCCGCCCCGACCTCTGGTCCCGCTTCGACCAGTCCGCCATAAAAACCAAACACGATAAAAAGATCCTCCAACAAGCCAAAGACGAATTTACCGCCGAACAAGAAAAAGAGGACTAAAAAAGCCGACCTGCCTCCGCACTACTTGCAAAATACCCGTAGGGGCCGATGCCCACATCGGCCCGCCCCACCGCACTTCTTGCACCCCTCCGTCGGGGGCGGCATCCCCAACGCCCCGAACCACCGCACCCCTTGTCCCGCAAAATGCCTCCGGCGGCTCCCTTTCTTTCTGCGGCGAAAGAAAGGGAGGAAAGAACGCCGCCAAAACCCATGGTTTTGGAATCCTTGCGCGGGCGTGGTGCGGGAAGTATCGGAACCTTTCGATCACCGCGAATAAATCCCTGCAAACGCGCCCTGTGCTTTCGCATTGCCTCGGCGTCTATCCACCGCGACGCGCTCCGCGCTTGTGCTGCCCATCCAAACAGAGATAATATGTGCGTCTACCGAGGGGCGGGGCAGAGCCCCGCCCCTACGAAATTCTATCGCCAAACGCTCCGTAGGGGCGGGGTTCTACCCCACCCGTTCGGACTTGTACCGCAACTCTTGTGTTTGCGTAGGGGCGGACGCCCCTGTCCGCCCGCCGGACTTGTACCGCATTTCCTATAATGTGTCATTGCGAACCAGTGACCGATGTCACTGGTGTGGCAATCCGTACTCCAAAGCCTCCCCTGCGCAAGGGGAAATCGCTGAAGCGCCGCCAGTGGCGGATGAAGCGAGGCGATTTCGAGGAAGTGTCCCGATTGGCAGGCACGACAGTGCCTGGGAATCGGCTGGCACGACGGTGGGCAGGCAGTCACGGCTCCGCCGTGACTGAGGGGTCGACTACCGCACTACTTGCAACCGTCCGTAGGGGCCGATGCCCAGGCCCGCCCCACTGCACTACCTGTAACACTCCGTAGGGGTGACCCTCGCGGTCGCCCGCCCCACTGTATTTCTTGCAACCGTCCGTAGGGGGCGGCGTCCCCGCCGCCCGATAACCCCTGCACCCCTTGCAAAAAACCAAACCCCCCAAAAACCCACAAACACAAAACCCCCGCAAAGCCCAAAACCTCAGGCTTTGCGGGGGCCCTTTTTTTCATCTCACTGATCGACGATGTCCACGGAAACTTTCACGCCGGTGCGCTGGGCATAGGACCGCACCACGGTGCGGATCTCCTTGGCAATACGGCCCTGACGGCCGATCACCTTTCCCATATCCTCGGGTGCCACACGCAGCTCCAGCGTCAGGTCGTCCGCCTCGCCGACCTCCGTGACCGACACTTGGTCCGGATGATCCACCAGGTTTCTGGCGATGTAGAGCAGCAGTTCCTTCATGGCCGCACCTTCTTATTAAAGCACATCGACCTTCTTCAGCAGGGCGCGAACGGTGTCGGTGGGCTGAGCGCCGGTCTTGATCCACTCGCGGGCGCGGTCAGCGTCGATGCTGATCTCAGCGGGGGATACGCAGGGATTGTAAGTGCCGATCTCCTCGATGCAGCGGCCGTCACGGGGATAGCGGGAGTCAGCCACCACTACGCGGTAAAAAGGAGCCTTCTTCGCACCCATTCTTCTCAGTCTGATCTTAACCATGGTCTTTTTCCTCCAAAATATAAAATAAAATTTTTTATGATAAATGCAGTCGCACTTATTTACGAATCTAGCGAAAAAACTTCGTTTTTTCTGCCAAAAGGATCGCAGCCTGCTGCGCGCATAATTTTGAGCCCTTAGCTCAAAATTCCACACTTGCAGTCTGAGCGGTATTTTTCCCCACGCGCATGTCGCGGTGAAAAATGATTTGAATTTTTCGCGTCTGCGGACGCGAACTCTGCGAGGCTTTTTTGAAAACGCCCTACTTAAACCGCTTCTTCCGCCCGAAGCTGCGCATACCGCCGCCGCCGAAGCCGCCGCCCATCATGGCCCCCATGCCGCGCATCTTGCCCTTGGTCATGGCCTTGGTCATCTGCTGCATGGCCTCAAAAGCCTTCAGCAGCCGGTTCACATCCACCACCTCCAGCCCGCAGCCTGCGGCAATGCGCCGCTTGCGGGAGGCGTTGAGGATCTGCGGATTTTCCCGCTCCTTCACCGTCATGGACTGGATAATGGCCTTGCTGTGGGCCATCTGCTTCTCGTCGATCTGGCTGGCGTCGAAGCTCTTGCCCAGGTTCCCTGGCAGCATGGACGCGATCTGGCTCAGATCGCCCATTTTTTGCAGCTGCTCCAGCTGATCCAGGTAATCCGAGAGGGTCAGCCGATTCTTCCGCAGCTTCTCCTCCAGCTTCTTGGCCTGCTTTTCGTCATACTGCTGCTCGGCCTTTTCAATAAAGGTAAGCATATCGCCCATGCCCAAAATGCGGGAGGCCATGCGCTCCGGGTGGAACAGCTCGATCATGTCCAGCTTTTCCCCGGTGCCCACGAACTTGATGGGCTTGCCCGTGGCCGCCCGGATGGACAGGGCTGCGCCGCCTCGTGCATCGCCGTCCAGCTTGGTCAGCAGCACCCCGTCAATGCCCAGCGCCTCGTCAAAGGCGGTGGCGGCGTTCACGGCGTCCTGGCCGGTCATGGCGTCCACCACCAGGAGAATTTCATGGGGATGGATGTTTTCTTTGATGTTTTTCAGCTCGTCCATGAGCTGCTGGTCAATGTGCAGACGGCCCGCCGTGTCCAGGAACACCAGGTCGTTTCCGTGGTCAGCGGCGTATTTCAGCGCCTCCCGCGCGATGTTCACCGGGTCGCCCTGGCCCATTTCAAAAACGGGGATGTCCAACTGCTGGCCCACCACCTGCAATTGGGTGATGGCCGCCGGGCGGTATACATCGCAGGCCACCAGCAGGGGCCGCTTGCCGTATTGCCGCCGCATCAGGCCCGCCAGCTTCGCGCAGTTGGTGGTCTTGCCGGCGCCCTGGAGGCCCACCATCATCACCACCGTGGGCCCCTTGGACGCGGAGGCGATGCGGGCGTTGCTGCCGCCCATGAGCTCCGTGAGCTCCTGGTTTACGATCTTCACGATCTGCTGGGCCGGGGTCAGGCTCTCCAGCACATCGCTGCCCACGCAGCGGTCGGTGACCTTGGCAATGAAGTCCTTGACCACCTTGTAGCTGACATCCGCCTCCAGCAGGGCCAAACGCACCTCCCGCAGCCCGGCCTTTACATCGCTCTCCGTGAGCCGGCCCTTGCCGCGCAGGCGCTTGAAAGTTTCATTTAGTTTTTCGCTCAGTCCCTCAAAGGCCATTTTTTTACTCCTTCAGTGCGGCGGCGCAGGTAAGGATCTCTCCCGCCAGCCGCTCCAGCTCCGGGTTCTCGTACTGCCGGTAGTTGAGCTTGCGAATTTCCTCCGCCGCGGACTCAATGCCGTCGATCTTCTCCCGCAGGCGCATGAACCGCTTGAGCAGGCCCGTTTTGTCCTCCAGCTCATTCATGGCGGCCTCGGCACGCACGATGGCGTCCCGGACGCCCTGACGACTGATGTTGTAGTTCTCCGCGATCTCCGCCAGGCTCAGGTCCTCGTTATAATACAGGTCAAAGAATTCTCTCTGCCGCTGGGTCAGGATCTCGCCGTAAAAATCGAGCAGCATCGTCATGCGGTAAGTCTGGTTTTTCACGGTCCTGCCTCCTTCTGTAAAGTTATTTAGCTTTACAACCTTGCTAATGATACCGCATTTCTCCCAAAAAGTCAAG
Organism: Clostridium sp. CAG:413; assembly: GCA_963650985.1. Classification (GTDB taxonomy): domain Bacteria; phylum Bacillota; class Clostridia; order Oscillospirales; family Oscillospiraceae; genus Vescimonas. Next base: position 5,499 of record CAVJNL010000022.1, on the reverse strand, counting down.
GGAAATTTGCCTGCCCGCAAAAACTTTTCGCCCCCAAAACCAAAAAAATCCCGGAGACCTCTCGCAAAAGAGGCCCCCGGGCCGAATATCTCACTCGAATTCCACCGTCGCTGGGGGCTTAGAGGTCACATCGTACAGCACCCGGTTGATGTGGGGCACCTCGCCCACAATGCGCCCGCTGACCTTGTCCAGCAGGTCCCAGGGCAGACGGGACCAGGTAGCGGTCATGAAGTCCTGGGTCTGCACCGACCGCAGGGCGATGGCGTAGTCGTAGGTGCGCTCGTCGCCCATGATGCCCACGGAGCGCATGTTGGTCAGGGCGGCAAAATACTGGTTGGCCGTGCGGCCCAGCCCCGCCAGGGCCATCTCCTCCCGGAAAATAGCGTCGGCCTTGCGCAGCATCTCCAGCTTCTCCTCGGTGATCTCCCCGATAATGCGGATGGCCAGACCCGGCCCCGGGAAGGGCTGGCGCCACACCAGGCTCTCCGGCAGCCCCAGGGCAAGCCCCAGCTGGCGCACCTCGTCCTTAAACAGCCTGCGCAGCGGCTCGATGATCTCCTCAAAGTCCACGCAGTCCGGCAGACCGCCCACATTGTGGTGGCTCTTCACCACTGTGCTCTCGCCGCCCAGTCCGCTCTCCACCACATCGGGATAAATGGTCCCCTGTGCCAGGAAATCCACCTTGCCGATCTTCTTGGCCTCGGCCTCAAACACCCGGATAAATTCTTCCCCGATGATCTTCCGCTTGCGCTCCGGGTCCGTCACCCCGGCCAGCTTGGAGAGGAACAGGTCCTTTGCGTTCACCCGGCGCACATCCACATGGAACTCGCCCTTCATCACCCGCTCCACTTCGTCGCCCTCATTCAGCCGCAGCAGACCGTGGTCCACGAAGATGCAGGTGAGCCGGTCGCCCACGGCCCTTTGCAGCAGGGCCGCCGCCACAGCGCTGTCCACCCCGCCGGAGAGGGCCAGCAGCACCCGCTTGTCCCCGATCTTTTCCCGGCACTCCTGGAGCGCCGTGTCCACATAGGACTCCATGGTCCACTCCCGGCTGAAGCCGCAGATACCATAGAGAAAATTCTCCAAAATTTTCGTGCCGTACTCCGTGTGTACCACCTCCGGGTGGAACTGCACGCCGTAGAGCTTCTTCTCCCGGCACTCCACCGCCGCGTGGCGGCAGCCCTCGCTCCGGGCAATGGCCGCAAACCCCGGCGCGGCGGTCTCCACCTCCACCCCGTGGCTCATCCAGTAAACGGCTTTCTCCGGCACACCCGCAAACAGGGGAGAGGCGGTGTCCGACACCAGCTCCGTCTTGCCGTATTCCCGCGTAATAGCCTTGCGGCACTGTCCGCCCAAAAGGTGCATCATCAGCTGCATCCCGTAGCAAATGCCTAAAACCGGAATGCCCATGGAAAACAGCGCCGGGTCCACCGTGGGCGCGCCCTCTTCAAACACCGTCGCCGGCCCGCCGGTAAAGATCAACGCATCCGGCCCAAAGGCCCGCACCTCGTCCATAGAAATGCGGAAGGATTTCAGCTCGCAGTACACGCCGCACTCACGCACCCGCCGTGCCACCAGCAGATTGTACTGCCCGCCGAAGTCCAGGATCAAAACCTTTTTCATGCCTCTTCCCCCCTGAACACGATGCACCCCGGCTCGGCCTTGTCGATGATAGCCAGGGAGTGGATGTTGTAGCCCTTCTCCCGCAGGTCGTCGCCCCCGTGCTGGAAGCCCTTCTCCACGGCGATGCCGATGCCCATCAGCTGGGCCCCGGCCTGCTCCACGATGTCAATAAGCCCATGCACCGCAAAGCCCTTGGCCATAAAGTCGTCAATAATAAGCACCTTGTCCTCGGGCTTCAGCCACTCCTGGGCCACCAGCAGCGTGGCCTTTTTCCGATGGGTGTAGGAGAAGATGTCGCTCTGATACAGGCCGCCCTCGATGTTGTCGCTCTTGGCCTTCTTGGCAAATACCATGGGCACGCCGAATTTCTCCGCGCACACCGTAGCCAGAGCGATGCCGCTGGCCTCTGCCGTCAGCACGAGGGTGATGTCCGAGGTGCCAAAAACACGGGCGAACTCGTCCGCGATCTGCCCCAGCAGCGCCGTATCCACTCGATGATTCAAAAACCCATCCACCTTCACAATGTTGCCGGGCAGCACACGCCCCTCCCGGCGGATACGATCCTGTAACAGCTTCATCCGATCCATCCTCCTATATAAATAAAGATATATCACTCCCCATTGTGCCGAAAAACCCAAGAAAAAGCAAGAGAAAAAGGTGCTGAATTTTCCGCCGTTCCCCGCAGATTTATAGACTCATTACACAACCCCGCCCGCCCCCACTTATCCCAGCAATAACCCCCCGTAATAAATCCCGAAAAATCACCCACCCACCGCACCCACAATAAACCGTCCGTAGGGGCCGATGCCCACATCGTCCCGCCGTACCGCACCCCCCTACCACCCCCCAAAAAAACAAACACTTGACAAATCCCCAAAAAAATTCTAAAATGCCTATAAGTTTGTAAATCGTAAATCCCGCAAAAGACAGCGAAGGGGAAAAGACAAGGACACGCCCGCCCAAAGAGAGTCGGCGGCCGGTGTAAGCCGATGGGGGAGCCTTGCCGTACTGGCCCCGGAGTTGCCTGCCCGAGTCCCCGCACGGCGGTAGGGCAGGACGGGCCCTCCCGTTACAGAGGATGCTCCTTGCAGGAGGAGCTGCTGAGGGCGGCGGAGCGATCCGCAGCCAAATCAGGGTGGTATAGCGTTTTCAGCGCCCCTGACCGTTTCACGCGGTCCGGGGCGTTTTTATTATGTATTAAGAAAATTTTTCAGATAGAAAAGGAGAAACAGTATGCAGTACGATTTTGCGGCCATTGAGAAAAAATGGCAGGACAATTGGGAAAAAACCAAGCCCTATCGCGCCGTCACCGGCGACAAGACCCGTAAAAAGTTCTACGGCCTCATCGAGTTCCCCTACCCCTCCGCGGCGGGCCTCCATGTGGGCCACCCCCGCCCCTTCACGGCCATTGATGTGGTCACCCGCAAAAAGCGCATGGAGGGCTATAATGTCCTGTTCCCCATCGGCTTCGACGCCTTCGGCCTGCCCACGGAGAACTTCGCCATCAAAAACCACATCCACCCCGCCGTGGTCACCCAGGAGAACATCAAGAATTTCACCCGCCAGCTTAAAATGCTGGGCTACGGCTTCGACTGGGACCGCTGCGTAGACACCACCGACCCCAAGTATTATAAGTGGACCCAGTGGATCTTCCTCCAGCTCTTCAAAAACGGCCTGGCCTACAAGACCACCATGCCCGTGAACTGGTGTACCAGCTGCAAGTGCGTCCTGGCCAACGAAGAAGTGGTGGAGGGCGTCTGCGAGCGCTGCGGCAGCGAAGTGGTCCGCAAGGAAAAGAGCCAGTGGATGCTCCGCATCACCAAGTATGCCGACCGCCTTATCGACGACCTGGACGACCTGGACTTCATCGAGCGCGTGAAGATCCAGCAGAAGAACTGGATCGGCCGCTCCACCGGTACGGAGGTCACCTTCAAGACCAACATGGGCGATGATGTCACCGTCTACACCACCCGTGCCGATACCCTGTTCGGTACGACCTACATGGTCATTTCCCCCGAGCATCCCCTGCTGAAGAAGTGGAAGGATAACATCAGCAACTGGGCCGAGGTAGAGGAGTACCAGGCCGCCGCCGCCCGCAAGTCCGACTTTGAGCGCGGCGAGCTGAATAAGGATAAAACCGGCGTCCGCCTGGCGGGTGTGGAGGTCGTGAACCCCGTCACCGGCGGCATTCTCCCCATGTTCGTCTCCGACTATGTCCTCATGGGCTACGGCACCGGCATCGTTATGGGCGTGCCCGGCCACGACCAGCGCGACTGGGACTTCGCCAAGAAGTTCGGCCTGCCCATCGTGGAGGTGGTCAAGGGCGGCGATGTGACCAAGGAGGCCTTCGTCGCCAAGGACGACAAGGCCGTCATGGTCAACTCCGGCTTCCTCAACGGCATGACCGTGAAGGAGGCCATCCCCGCCATGAAGAAGTACGCCGTGGAGCAGGGCTGGGGCAAGGAAAAGGTGAATTTCAAGCTCCGCGACTGGGTGTTCTCCCGCCAGCGCTATTGGGGCGAGCCCATCCCCCTGGTCAACTGCGAAAAGTGCGGCTGGGTGCCCATCCCCGAGAGCGAGCTGCCCCTGGTGCTGCCCAAGGTAGAGAGCTACGAGCCCACCGACGACGGCGAAAGCCCCCTGAGCAAGATGACCGACTGGGTCAATACCACCTGCCCCTGCTGCGGCGGCCCCGCCAAGCGCGAGACCGACACCATGCCCCAGTGGGCCGGCTCCAGCTGGTACTTCCTGCGCTATATGGACCCCCACAATGACAACGAGCTGGTCAGCAAAGAGGCCGAGGAGTATTGGGGCCCCGTGGACTGGTATAACGGCGGCATGGAGCACACCACCCTCCACCTGCTTTACTCCCGCTTTTGGCACAAGTTCCTCTATGACATCGGCGTGGTCCACACCAAGGAGCCCTACGCCAAGCGCACCAGCCACGGCATGATCCTGGGCAAGAACCCCCACTATGTGGGCAACGCCAAGACCGAGGAGGAGAAGCAGGCCCTGCGCGAGAAATACGGCGCCCAGGCCGAGCGCCCCGCCGTTAAGATGTCCAAGTCCCTGGGCAATGTGGTCAATCCCGACGATGTCATCAAGGCCTACGGCGCCGACACCATGCGCCTTTATATCATGTTCATCGGCGACTTTGAAAAGACCGCCTCCTGGTCCGATGAGGCCGTCAAGGGCAGCAAGCGCTTCCTGGACCGCTGCTGGAATCTGATGGATAAGGTCACGGACGACCCCGAGATTTCCCAGCAGAATATGGCCGTGGTCCATAAGACCATCAAGAAGGTCACAAGCGATATTGACGAGCTGAAGATGAACACCGCCATCGCCGCCCTCATGGCCATGGTCAACGACTTCTATGCCAAGGGTCTCTCCAAGGGCGACCTGGAAGCCCTGCTGAAGCTCCTGAGCCCCTTCGCCCCCCACATGGTGGAGGAGATGTGGGAGCTCATGGGCTACGCCGCCAGGTACGGCAAGATGTGCATGCAGATGCCCTGGCCCGAGTATGACGAGAGCAAGACCATCGACGCCACCGCCGAAATGGCCGTCCAAATAAACGGCAAGCTCAAAGGTACCGTAGTAGTCCCCACCGACTCCGACGAGCAAACCGTAGTCGCCGCCGCCATGGCCCTGGATAAAGTCAAAAAAGCCACCGAAGGCATGACCATCGTCAAAACCATCCTCGTCAAAAACAAACTGGTCAACCTCATCGTAAAACCCAGCAAGTAATAGCATTATAATAAATAAGGTATAGAATAAGATAAACCCCCACAAAAGGGACGGCCCCGCCGTCCCTCAGAGTGTCAAAAAAGCCTCGCAGAGTTTGCCGCCCGCAGGCGGCAAAAAATTGAGATCATTTTC
>CAVJNL010000021.1:0-24611 GCA_963650985.1 Clostridium sp. CAG:413 | reverse complement strand
AAACACCCCCGTTTCCTGTATTATACCAAAAACGGGGGCGTTTGGGTTGTTTTTTGATAAGCTGAGAGGACTGCCCCCGCAGTCCTCTGTTTTTTTGCCCCCAAAAGCCTCCCCTGCGTAAGGGGAGGTGGCGCGAAGCGCCGGAAGGGTCGCCCCCAGCACTCCTTATAACCCTCCGTAGGGGCGACCCTCGCGGTCGTCCGCCCCACCGCATCTCATGTAACCCCCGTAGGGGGCGGCGTCCCCGACGCCCCGAACCGGGCACTTCTTGCTATGCGTAGGGCGGGGTGCCCTCACCCCGCCGCCCTGTCTTGCACCGCACCTCATGTAATGTGTCATTGCGAAGCCAGTGACCGAAGTCACTGGCTTCGCAATCCGTAATATCCCTCGTAAGGGCGGACGCCCCTGTCCGCCCGCCGCAAGGGTGCGTAGGGGCGGGGTTCTACCCCGCCCGCACCACCGCACTTCTTGTAACGCACGCCACACGCCCCTCACAGCACCCGCATAAACTCCTCCTTCAGTCCCCGGCCCGCCAGTCCTTGCCGCACCTGCTGCAAAAGCCGCTCCCGGTCCTGATTCAAGGTCCCCTTCAGCGTCAAATAATTGGACGCATGGTTCATGCGGAACACGCTCCCGGGGCTATCAATGTGCTGCAAAAACAGCTCCATCTCCTGCATGACCCCCACCGGGTCCAGCACATGGAAGCTGCCCTCCCGCACCCACTTTTCCAGCGGCGTCCCCCGCTCCACCATCAGCGTCAATAGGCCGATATATTCCGGGTTCATGGCGTTAAGGGCCCGGGCCGTCTCCACCGCGTGCTCCCGCCAAAGCTCCCGGCTCCCCAGCCCCGAAATGGCCGTCACCGAAAGCTGCAAGCCGCACCGCCGCGCCTTCTGCCCTGCCTCGATGATCTGCGCTGCCGTGTGGCCCTTGTTCATCCGCTCCAGCACCGCATCGCAGCCGGATTCTAGACCCATATACACCATTTTCAGGCCCTTTTCCCGCAGCAGCCGCAGTTCGTCCTCGGACTTCACCTGAATGCTGGCGGGCGAAGCGTAGCAGGTCACCCGCTCACACTCGGGAAACAGCCCGTACACCAGTCCCAAAATCTCCACCAGGTCCCCGGTCCTGCGCATCAGCGCGTCGCCGTCGGCCAAAAATACCCGCTCCACGCGCCGATAGACCCGCCGGGCCAGCTCAAAATCCTCCCGAATTTCCTCCATAGGCCGCATGGCAAAGTGCTTGTCATCGTACATGTCGCAAAATGCGCAGCGGTTGTGGCTGCACCCGTATGTCACCTGCACGATAAGGCTGTACGCCTCACTGGGCGGTCTGTAAACTTTTCCTTTATATCGCATGAGCCTCCACGCTCCTTTCGTTTTTTCTCATTATATTATACAATATTTTGCGCCCCTTGAAAAGGGCATATTCTCCCAAGCCGCGCCATATAGTGTCCCATGGAAATCTACCGTCAAAGCGAAAGGAAAGGTCAAGCCATGGAGGATTGCTATAATCATGTCGAACTATGCGGCGGGGTGCTCACGGCCCCAGAGCTGTCCCATACCAACCACGGAGAATCCTTTTACCGCTTCCTGCTGTCCGTACCGCGGCTTTCCGCCCTGAATGACGAGCTGCCGGTACTGGTGCGGGAGAGCCTTCTGCCCGAGGGCCTGGCCCCCGGCGATACCGTGAAGCTCCTGGGCCAGCTCCGCTCCTTCAATAACCGCAGCGGCACCGGGCGGCGCCTGGTCCTCTCCGTCTTTGCCCGCAGCCTGACAATGGCCCCCGGTGCGGAGATCAAAAACCGCATCTGCCTGTGCGGCGCGGTGTGCAAGCCCCCGGTCCTGCGCAGCACGCCCCTGGGCCGGGAAATTTGCGACCTACTCCTGGCGGTGAACCGCCGCTGTGGCCGCTCCGACTATCTGCCCGTTATCTGCTGGGGCCTCCTGGCCCGGCAGGCAGCGGGGCTCACCACCGGCGACAGCTTCTGCGCCGAGGGCCGGGTCCAAAGCCGGGTGTACTTAAAGGTGGTAGACGGCGAGACCCAGCAGCGCACCGCCTATGAGGTCTCCGTCATGCACATGGCAAACCGCGAGGATTTTCCCCCGGAATAGCCAAAAAAGACGCACAGGCGGTGAAAACCTGCGCGTCTTTTATCATGCCGTCAGTGCTGGTATTCAAACTCCAGGTTGTACATAGAAACGATGTCCCCGTCCTGAATGCCCATCTGCTCCAGCCGGTCAAACAGCCCGCTCTGGCGCAGCATCTTGTCGAAATACATCCGGCTCTCATAGTCGGAGAAGTTGATGTTGGCCATGAGCCGCTGCAGCCAAGGGCCCTCCACCAGCCAGGTGTTGTCCTCCACATGGATGTTAAGGGGCTGGGAGGTGTCCACCTCCGGGGGCCGGGGCACATACTCCGGCTCGTATACCACCACCGGCGGCAGCTGCGAGAGCATCCGCCCGATGGTCTGCACCAGTTCCCTTGTCCCCTGGTGGGTGGCGGCGGACATCTCCAGGAAGGTGTAGCCCGCCTCCTCCACATGCTTTTTAAGCTCCGCAAGCTGCTCCGGATCCTGCAAAAGATCGGTCTTGTTGCCCACCACGATCTGGGGCCGGGTCGCAAGCTCCGGGGAATAATTTTTCAGCTCCTCGTTGATGGCGTCAAAGTCCGCCACCGGGTCCCGGCCCTCGCTGCCGGAGACATCCACCAGGTGAACCAGCAGCCGACACCGGTCAATGTGCCGCAGGAAGTCGTGACCCAGGCCCGCACCCTCGCTGGCCCCCTCGATGATGCCGGGAATATCCGCCATGACAAAGCTGACCCCGTCGTCCACATACACCACGCCCAGGTTGGGGTAAAGGGTGGTAAAGTGGTAGTTTGCAATTTTCGGGTGGGCCTTGCTCACAACGCTTAAAAGCGTGGATTTTCCCACATTGGGAAAGCCCACCAGGCCCACATCCGCCAGCAGCTTCAGCTCCAGGATCACATCGTGGCTCTCCCCGGGCAGACCCGCCTTGGCAAACCGCGGCACCTGCCGGGTGGGGGTAGCAAAGTGCTGGTTGCCCCAGCCGCCCCGGCCTCCCTTGCAGAGAACAAAGGGCTCCTTGTCCGACATGTCTTTGATGATCTCCCCCGTCTCCGCGTCCCGGATCAGGGTCCCCCGGGGCACCCGGATGGTCAGGCTCTCGCCGTCCTTGCCGCTCTTGCGTCCGCCCTGGCCGTCCACGCCGCTGCCGGCCACATATTTGCGCTTATAGCGGAAGTCCATGAGGGTGGACATGTTGTCGTCCACCTGCACGATGATGCTGCCGCCGTTGCCGCCATCGCCGCCGTCAGGGCCGCCCGCCGCAATGTATTTTTCTCTGTGAAAGGCCACCGCCCCGTTGCCGCCGTTTCCGGCCCGAACGGTAATGCGCGCCTTGTCAATAAATCCGTTAGCCATATCTCTACCTCACAGCACAATTTCAGCGTGTCGAAAAAGTCTTTTGCCCCGCTGCCTAAGTTTTTAAAACTTTTTTCAAAGTTTCAAAAACTTCTGATTTTAATGGTGAGGGGCACCCTTCTTGGGTTTCCCTCACACTCCCTTCCTTACCGTCATCGCAAAACTTATCATTTTACGCCAGACTCACAATTTACACTATTCTATCGGAAAAAACGCCCTTCGTCAAGGCTCCTCCGTGAAATGCACATGGGAGAAAATATGATCCTGGCAGAAGCAGTGATACCCGGCGCACTTGCTGCAATAGCGGAACTGCAAGTCGGGGTAGTCCGTGTCCGTGCGGCCGCACACGGCGCACTTGTGGCGGTAGGGCGCCTTTTCCTGCTGCTTTTGGGCCTGGTGTACCGTCCGTCGGAAGTTGGTGGCCCCCGCCGAGTGGCGGTACTGGGTCCGCTGGCGCATGTAGCTCATATAGGGCGTCGCAAACAGGGCAAAGTTCAGCAGGGCCAGCACCGGGGTAATAGCCCCCACCACATTCCCGGAGAGGATAGCCCCCACGATCTCAATGGCGAAGAACGCCCCGTCAATGATGGCCAGCCACTTGATCTTAATGGGAATGATAAAGAACAGCAGCACCGTCATGTTGGGGAACAGCACCGCAAAGGCCAGGAACATAGACAGGTTCACATACCCCGTTCCGGCCAGAGTCAGATAGTGGTTGCCGGTGATGAGGCTGGTGAGGATCACGCCCACCACCGTCAGCGCCGCGCCGCCTAAATAATATAAGGTAAACTTCGCCGTGCCCCATTCCCGCTCCAGGGTCGAGCCGATCCAGTAGTAGAAATACAGGGCGATAAGCAGGGCAAAGGGGCTGCTGTATTCGGGCACGAAGATGTAGGTGACGATCCGCCACACCTCGCAGTGGAGCAGGCCGTTGAGGTTAAAGGCCAAAAAGTCCAGCGCCGCCGCGTCGGTGTTGCGGCTGAGCATGGACAGGAAGTAGACCACCACATTGCCGATAACGATGTACCGCATTAAATTCGGGATTCCAAACCGGGGATGGCGCGCACAAAAGCGCTCCACCGCATCATAGAGTTTCTTCAAAAGGATGTCCTCCTATTTTGATTTTCACCTTATTGTAGCCGAATACAGGGCAAAAGTCATTACTTTTCTTTGAATTTTTTCCCATCGGGCAAAAAATCCCATCGTTGACGGCGGGAAATCGGCGGGGTATAATGAAATTTAGATATGAAATCATGGCCGGGACGGAGAGGACTTTATGAGTACGAAATGCGAAACTTGTGTGTTTTATTCCTTTGATGATGAGTATGAAGATTATGTTTGCGAGATGGATCTGGACGAGGATGAGATGGTTCGGTTTTTGGCGGCGCGGGCGGATCGGTGCCCTTACTGGAGGCCGGGGGACGAATATATTACCGCCCGAAAGCAGTGAAATTCGGTGCAATTCGGTGCAATTTTGGGGAAGCAAACGGTGCAGAAACGGGGAAATTTCGGTGAAGATTGCGGTGCAATTTACGGGGTCATTTTTCACCGTCTATGCACAAAGCGGGAGGGAAGCTGGGACTTCCCTCCCACTTTTATATTTTTTCCAAAATATTCCAGAAAAACAGTCACGGCCAGATGGGGTTTTCGATGTCCACCACGCCCAGGCGGGTGCGGTAGCTGCCGTTGACCAAGATCTGCACACGCTCCACCCCATTCAGGCTGCACAGAGACTTGACCAGACCCTGGACCAGGTGCGTCTGGTCCACGGTGCTCTCGCACAGGGTGCGATAGTCGGCGAAGGTAAAATTCAGGCAGCACACATCGTCCTCCATCCACACGCCGGGCATCTGCACGGAAGCGGGGAGCAGGGCGGTGAGGCCCTCGGTGGTGGGGCCGGACAGCAGGGCCTCCATGACACGCTGGCAATGGTTCTCGCCCTCATAGATCAGAAGCTCCCGCTTCTCCGGCTGGAGGGCACCCGTTTCATCCGGGAAATAGAGCGTTACCTGCACGGCCTTCACCACATCCTCGGAGCTGGTGAGCAGCACATCCCCGGTGGTCAGGTACTGGGTCTGATTGGGGAGGGGCGCGCCGTCCACCAAAATCTCGATCCAGCGCACGCCGGGTATTTGGGCCGCCGAGAGGGTGATGCAGTAATTGGCGACGGTCAGGTCGAAGCCCGACAGGCGGCCATAGGCGGCGGAGAAATTCAGCGTGGCCACGCCGCCGGAGACGGAGCAGCTTAAAAGCGCCGTACCCTCGGGCAGGGGCGAGGTGAAGTCCGCGTCCTCCCGTCCGGGCAGCAGAAGCTGCACGACGGTCTCCAATTGCCGGGCCGCGTCCTTTTCCTCCTCCCCCGACCAGTCGATGGCCTGGGAATGGAGCACATCGCCCCCCTCTTCGTAGTCCGACGCCGGGTAGAACAGGCGAAGCTGCAGCTTTTCCTCTTCTTTCTCTCCGCACCCGGCCAGCAGGAAAATGAGCGCGGCCAGGAGGCAGAGGCAAATTCTTTTTTTCATGGCGTCACCTCCGTGACCTGGGGAAAGCGCACCGTGAACACCGTGCCGCCGCCCTCTCGGCCCGCGACGGCGATCTCGCCGCCACGCCTGCGCACCGTGTCGCCCACGATGCTCAGGCCCAGGCCCGTGCCGCCGATCTCCCGGGAGCGGGCCTTGTCCACCCGGTAAAAGCGCTCGAAAATATGGGGCATATCCTCCGCCGGAATGCCCATGCCGTTATCCTGGACGGTCATGACCACCTGGCCGTCCTCCACACTGACTTCCGCGTGGACGAAGCCGCCGGGGGCCGTGTATTTCACGGCGTTTTCCATTAAATTATAGAGAATTTGGTGAATATCGCCCTCCGTTGCCCGGACGGTGGCCCGGGGGTCTGCCTGCCAGGTGAGATCGATGTGCCGCTGGTCGGCCACCGGGTGCAGCATGCGGGCGGCCCGCTCCAGCACCGGGGCCACGGCCACCGGCGCGGCGGGCTCCATGGCGCCGCTGTCGAGCCTTGTCAGGCGCAGCAGGTCCTCGGTGATGCGCTCTAAGCGGGCAGCCTCGTGGCCGATGTCCGCCACAAACTCCCGGGTGGTGGCCGGGTCGATGTCCTCGGTCTGCAAAATAGAATCCGTCAGCAGCTTGATGCCGGCCAGGGGCGTTTTCATCTCGTGGGAGGCATCGGACACGAAGCGCCGCCGGGCCTCCTCCGTGGTCTGGAGCCGCCCGGTGAGGCTGTTGAACTCCGCCGCGATCTGGGCAATTTCATCGGAGCCCTTGACCACGGCCCGGTGGTTATAGGCTCCCTCCCGGACGCTGGCGATGGCTTGCAGCAGGTGGCTGATGCGGCCTGTGAACATCCGGGAGAGCAGGAGGCTGAGGCCGATGACCAGCACTGCCACCACGGCGGAGATGGTGATGAGGTTCTTTTGCAGATCCTTCAGCAGGGTCCCCTGCTGGGCGTCATATTGATAAGCATACACCGCGCCGATGATCTGACTTCTATACACCACCGGGGACGCGCCGCGGCTCAGGAAAGCCTCGCCGTCAAAGGTGCTGTAAAAGGTGTCGTTCCCCTCCAGCGCCTGGGCGATCTCCGTGTAAAAGGCGTACTGGCCCCGGGCGCTCTCCTGCTGGCGGGTGTCATAGAGCACCCGGCCTGCAGTGTCCGTGACCAGGACGCGGCTGACGCCCGTCTCCTCCAGGCCGGAGAGAGCCTTTTCCACATTCCCCTCCGTGAGGGTGGAGAGCCCCGACAAGGCCGACTCAATGACCTTGACGCTGCTGCTGACGGTGGACTCCTTGGAGCGAAACACCAGGTTCTGGGACTCTATGAGCGGATAGGTGTTGAGAATGGCCAGGACGACAATGATGATGGAGAGATAGCTCAGGCCGATCTTAAATTGTAGACTGCTCTTCATACTGAAAATAATACCCCACTCCCCACTTGGTCATGATGAATCTAGGCTGGGCCGGGTCCAGCTCCAGCTTCTCCCGCAGACGGCGGATGTGGACATCCACGGTGCGGTAGTCCCCGGCGTAGGTGTAGCCCCACACCTGGTCCATGAGCTTTTCCCGGCTGAACACATGGCGCGGGCTCTTCATGAGCACCTCTAAAAGCTCATATTCCTTGGCGGTGAGGTCCACCACACGGCCCGCCCGCAGGGCCACCCGCTGGCTCATATCCAGGGTGAAGTCGCCGTAGGCAAGGAGGCTGCTCTCCTTTTCCCGGCGGCGGCTGCCGGAGGAGCGGCGCAGCAGGGCGCGGATGCGGGCCTTGAGCTCCAGAATGTTAAAGGGCTTGGTCACATAGTCGTCGGCCCCGCAGGCAAAGCCCATGATCTTGTCGCTGTCCTCGCTCTTGGCGGTGAGCATGATGATGGGCACATCGGAAAAGGTGCGTATCTCCATGCAGGCCTCGCTGCCGGACTTGCCGGGCATCATCCAGTCCAGGATAATGAGATCGAAGTCCCCGCGCCGGGCCAGGTCCACCGCCGCCGTGCCGTCGTAGGCGGCCTCCACCTCGTAGCCCTCGTTTTGCAGGTTAAAGGTGATGCCCTTTACAAGCAGCTTTTCATCGTCTACCACCAGTATTTTCATGGTTCGTCCTCCACGCACACTAAAAATCGAATGTTTTCTATCAGGCTGGGCCCGATGCCCTTGACATTGTCCAGTTCCTCGATGGTCTGAAAGGGGCCGTTGGCCTCTCGGTATTCCACGATACGCGCCGCCAGGGTGGGGCCGATGCCCTCCACCTCTATCAGTTCCTCCACCGTGGCGGTGTTTACATTCACGGGTCTAATAGTCTCCTCCTGGGCGGTGCTTTTTTGGGTGGTGATCTGCCACGCGCCGTCCCCGGTGCGGTTCGCCCGGTAAAAGAGCATGGCCGCCGCAAACAGCACCGCTAAGACCAAGAGCGCGATTTCCGTTTTTGTCAAATGAATTGTGTGTTTCACTGTTGACTACACCCTCATTTTTGCTTATAATTGATTTGGTTCACATAACAAATCTGTGTCCTATTTTTTATTATAGCATAATTGGAGAGGAACGACCATGAAAATTCGCCGGATTTTATCAGTTTTTTTGCTTTCCGTCCTTATGACGGTGCTTTTCTTGGTGCCACAGGCCAGCGCAGTGGAAAATCCCGTGCTGGATGCCAAGTGCGCCCTGCTGATGGACGAGAGCACGGGGCGGATGCTCTACGGGCTCAATGAAAAGCAGAAAGCCTATCCTGCCAGCATCACCAAGGTCATGACGGCCCTGCTGACCCTGGAGGCCGTGGACAAGGGGCAGCTGACCCTCTCCCAGCCCATCACCGCCTCTCATCTGGCCGTGACCAGCATTGACGAGGACAGCAGCACCGCCGGCATCGAGGCGGGCGAGGTGCTGACGGTGGAGCAGCTTCTCAACTGCCTGCTGATCGTGTCGGCCAACGAGGCGGCCAATGTGCTGGCCGAGGCCGTGTCCGGCTCCATTGAGGACTTTGTGGCGCTGATGAACCAGCGGGCCGGGGAGCTGGGCTGCGAGGGCACCCACTTTGCAAACACCAACGGCCTCCACGACCCGGAGCACTACACCACCGCCTGGGACATTTATCTCATCGCCCGGGAGGCCATGAAGCACGACCTGTTTATGACCATCTGCGGCAGCAAGTCTTATGATGTGCCCGCCACCAATATGTCCGATGTGCGGGAGCTGCACTCTACCAATGCGCTGATTTCCAACTGGCGCACGCTGGGCTACATCTACGACTACGCTGACGGGCTCAAGACCGGCTACACGGACGAGGCGGGCCGCTGCCTGCTGGCTACCGCCATCAAGGACGGGCGGCGGCTGGTGTCTGTGGTGCTGGGATGCGGCACCAAGGAAGTGAACGGCGAAACGCGGCTGATGAACTTTGTGGACTCGGCCACGCTGTTGGACTGGGGCTACAATAACTTCACCGTGCAGACGATTTTTACCAAGGACGATCTGATCCAGGAGATTCCGGTGCTTTTGAGCAAGGAGACCAATGCGGTTTTGGTCCACGCGGCGGAGGATGTGAAAATTCTGCTGCCCAACGATGTAACGCAGGAGATGCTGGAGCGGAAGGTCACGGTGTATGGCGACACCGCCTTTGCACCCATTGAGGCCGGGCAGGAGCTGGGCGAGATGACCCTCTCTTATGACGGCTACGACTACATCACCTTTAAGCTGCTGGCCGCCGACAGCGTAAGCGTGAACCGCTTCCTGCAGGGGAAGTATCTTATTTCTCAGTTCTTCTCTAAGACCATCGTGAAGATCCTCACGGTGGTGGTGATCTTGCTGGTCATTTTCATCGTGGTTTGGGTGAAGATGCTGCGGCCTAAGAACCGCTACGGGTCCCGGAACAAATACGGGCGCGGCAGCCGGAACTATCGCGGGCGGCGCAGATAACAAAATCTAAGGCAGACGCTTTCGTGGCGTCTGCCTTATTTGAGAGAGGAATTTTTATGGGACATGATGATCTGACTATACTCTACGAGGACAAGAGCCTGGTGCTGTGCGTGAAGCCGGTGGGGGTCTTATCTGAGGACAGCGAGAAGGGGGCCTCGATGCCGGGGCTGCTGCGGGAACATTATCGGGCGCTGCACCAGCCGGACTACATTGCCACGGCACACCGGCTGGACAAGATCACCGGCGGGGTGATGGTGTTCTCCCGCAGTAAGACGGTGACGGGAAAGCTCATTGCCGCCGTGGCGGAGCATCGGATGGAAAAGGAGTATTTGGCGGTGCTGCGGGGGCACCCGGAGGCGCCGGAGGGCGAGCTGACGGACCTGCTGTTTCGGGACGCCACCAAGAACAAAAGCTATGTGGTGAAGCGGAGGCGCAAGGGCGTGCGGGAGGCGCGGCTGGCGTATCGGGTTCTGGAGGAAACGGAGGCGCTGACGCTTGTGCGGGTGCGGCTTTACACCGGGCGCACGCACCAGATACGGGTGCAGTTTTCCTCTCGGGGGCTACCGCTGCTGGGGGACATTCGCTACGGGAGCAAGGACCAGGGGTGCACGGCGGCGCTGTGGTCGTATCGGCTGGCTTTGAGCCACCCTCTTACGGGGGAGAAGATCGACATTTCCCAGCCGCCGCCGGGGCAGTATCCGTGGGATTTGTTTGATTGTGCGGAGTTGGGGAGGTAAGGGGTTAAAAGGGACGGATCTCCACAGCCTGTGCGCACACCGGCTCCGCAATGACATCGGTTTTTCATGAAGTCGGTGCAAGACCGAGCGGCGGGGTGGGGGCACCCCGCCCTACGCATAGTCTGAAGTGCCTACAAACGGGGCGTCGAGGACGCCGGCCCCTACGGAGGGTTACAAGTAGTGCGGTGGGGCGGGCGACCGCGAGTGTCGCCCCTACGGAGTTTGCTTGGCTGCGGGCCTATCCTTTATCTTTCCACTTTCCTCTTTCATCTTTCCTCTAAAAAAATTTCTCCCCGAAGCTGGGTGGCTTCGGGGAGGTTTTTTTAGAAAAGCCTCGCAGAGTTTGCCGCCTGCGGGCGGCAAATAATTCAAATCATTTTTCATCGCGACATGTGCGTGGGGAAAAATACCTCTCAGACTGCAAGTGTGGAATTTTTGCGCTGCGCACAAAAATTATGCGCGCAGCAGGCTGCAGGCCTTTTGTCGAAAAATTCCGAAGGAATTTTCCGACAGGTTTTACCAGCCTTGGAAGGCGTCGCGTCTTCTGTAGCCGGCGCCGCAGGGGGATTGGTCTTCGTGGAACTCTACGAATTTTAGGGAGTAGATGTCGCCGCTAACGAAGCGGTTTTGGTCGGGCTGGTAGATGACCAGGTAGTCGTTGCCGACGCTGGCCAGGATGCCCTCCCATTGGATGGCCTGCTGGGTGCCCATGAGGAAGCTGGCCACCACATAATAGCCCAGGTTGCGGGCCAGGAGGCCCCGGACGGAGCTATTGGTCACTTCACGGCCAAAGGCCGGGCCGGGGATGGTCTCGACGCCCTCCTGCTGGAGCATTATGTGGTCGGGGCGCTGGGGGATCAGGGCCATGTTGCTGCTGTCGGCCTGCATGGGGGTCATATTGGCCCCGCCGTACCGGCCGGGGTCCATGCCCATCATGCCGCCGCCCTGGCTGGAGCCCATGCTCACCATGCCGCCGCTGCCGGGCAGGTTGGGGCTCATACCCATCATATTGTCGCTGCCCAGGACATTGGTGCTCATGCCCGCCATGCTACCGTTTTGCAGGGGGCCGATGCTCTCCGCCTGTGGATCCGTATGTATTTGCAGCATACTTCACACCTCACTCAAGTTTCATAATATGCGTCTGTGGGGACATAGAAGCAGTGGCCGCCGATCTGCTCTACGAACTGGCCCACCTGGGAGGGGAAAAAGCTCCGGCACGGGCGGTCGTAGGGGCTGTAAAACCACAGGGCGTCCCCTACCACGGGCAGGCGGTTGCCGGCCATGGCCCAGTCGGCAATGTCGTAGTTCACCTGGGTGGGGCGCATATTATAGATATTTTGGGGGTTATACACGCCGCCCACGTTCTCCGCCAGGCAGGTGAACTGGCCCGGCTGGAACACGATATTTTGCAGGCTCCCCTGCCCTACCCGGTCATATTCGCCGCCGATGCTATTCACCCGGTTCATCACCACCCCGGCCACGGCTTTCATCCCGATCTCACCCTCGCCCCCTGCCTCGCACTGGATCAGACGGGCCAGCAGCTCTCGCTCATCATAGGCCATTGCTTTCACGCTCCCATCGCTCTCTATTCTATGCGTCGGGGGCGGCGGGGGTGAAAAGGGCGCAAGAAAAGAACCACAGGATTCCTGTGGCTCTTCATTCTTTTATTGGTTTTCCTGGGCCAGGGCTTGTTCCAGGGCGATGGAAAGCTGGTCGGGGCAGGAGCTGGGTCTGCCGCCGCACTGGATGCCTTTCATTCTTTGGATGGCCTCAGTGGCGGGCATGCCGATGACCAGGCGGGATATGCCTTGGAGGTTGCCGTTGCAGCCGCCCTCTACGCGGACATCGCGGATGATGCCGTTTTCCAATTCTACGGTCATTCTCCGGGAGCACACGCCCCGGGGCTGATAGGTATAAGTCATAGCTTTGCCTCCTGCTTTACAAAAAATGTGTTTTTATGCTGCCGCCGTGAATATGCCTACGCCCAGCATGGAAAGGGCGCCCATGATGAGGCCTGCCAGCAGGACGCCGCCCATGCAGGCCAAGACGCTTTTCTTAAAGCCCATGTCCAGGATGCTGGCCGCCAGGGTGCCCGTCCACGCGCCTGTGCCGGGGAGCGGAATGCCCACGAACAGCAGCAGCGCCCAAAACAGGCCGCGGCCCGCCTTTTCCCGGAGCTTTTGGCCGCCCTTTTCGCCCTTTTGCAGGCACCAGGTGAAGAACTTGCCGATAAATTTCTTATCGCAGCCCCACAGGAGCACCTTGCGGGCGAAGAAATAGATGATGGGCACCGGGAGCATATTGCCCGCGATGGCGATGCAGTAGGTCAGCCACAGGGGCAGGCCGAAGGCTACGCCGTAGGGAATGGCCCCCCTCAGCTCGATAAGCGGCACCATGGAGACGCCAAATACGATCAAACAATGTTTCAGCATGAAAATCCTCCGTGCAGTCTAAGCGCAGAATCTTTTATTTATTATACACATTATTTTCGTTTTGGCAAGGGTTTAGGCCAGGGCGTATTTGCGGGCGTAATAATCGTAGCGCTGGCGGAACTCCTCGCTGCCGCTGCGCACGCCGTCGAGATAGCCGTGGATGTCCAGACGGCTCTTTTGCATCTGCACAACACAGCCGGCGATATTGGAGCAGTGGTCGGCGATGCGCTCTAAGTCGGTGAGCAGGTCCGCCCACACGAAGCCGGCCTCCATGCTGCACCGGCCCTCTTGCAGGCGCAGGATGTGGCGGGAGCGGAGCTGCTCTTTCAGGGTGTCTACCACCTGCTCCAGGGGCTCTACCTCCTTGGCGGCGGAGAGGTCGCCATGGATGAAAGCCGTGAGGGCCAGGTCCATGATTTCGCTGACCGCGCCGAAGAGCTTGTGCATTTCTTTCATGGCAACATCTGTAAAGGTGATGCCCTTACCACGCAGTTCCTCGGTGGATTCCAGGATATTTACCGCGTGGTCGCTGATGCGCTCCAGGTCGCCAATCATATGCAGCAGCTCCGCCGCCTCCACGCGGTCCTGGTCGCTGAGGGCGCAGCCGGAGAGCTTCACCAGGTAGGTGCCCAGCTCGTCCTCGTATTTATCCGCCGTCTGCTCGTCCTCACGGATGCTGTCGGCGCGCTTGGAGTCGTGGCCGTCCAGCTCGCGCATGGCGTTGCGGGTGGCCGTGACGGCGATGTGGCCCATGTTCACGGTGACTTCGTGACAGCGCTCCATGGCGACGGCGGGGGTGGCCATAAGGCGCTCGTCCAGGGCGGGGACGCTGTCGTTTTCACCCTTATCGGGGATGATGCGGAAGGCCAGCTTCTCCAGCAGGCCTGTCATGGGCAGGAGCAGGGCCGTGCAGAGGACATTGAACGCCGAGTGGACGATGGCGATGCCCACCTGGTCGATGCTGCCGGAGAGCATGGGGATGTCCACCAGGGCGCGGACCACCTCAAAGACCGTGAGCCAGACCACGGTGCCGATGATGTTGAAGCTCAGGTGGACCACCGCCGCCCGGCGGGCATTGCGGTTGGTGCCGATGGATGAGAGCAGGGCCGTGACGCAGGTGCCGATGTTTTGGCCCATGATGATGGGAATGGCCGCGCCGAAGGTGATCTGCCCGGTGGAGGAGACCGCCTGCAAAATGCCCACGGAGGCCGAGGAGGACTGGATGATGGCCGTGAGCACCGTTCCGGCTACCACGCCCAGGATGGGGTTGCTAAACACCAGCAGCAGGTCCCGGAAGCCCTCCATGTCCTTCAGGCCCTCCACCGCGCCGCTCATGGTATCCATGCCGAACATCAGGGTGGCAAAGCCCAGGAGGATGAGGCCCGTATCCTTCTTTTTGCCGTCTTTACTCATCATGTAAAGGCCCACACCGATGAGGGCCATGACGGGGGTGAAGGAGCTGGGCTTGAGCAGCATCACGAAAAAATTGTCGCTCTGAATGCCCGTGAGGCTCAATATCCAGGCCGTGACGGTGGTGCCCACATTGGCGCCCATGATCACATGGATGGCCTGGCGCAAGGTCATGAGGCCGGAGTTGACGAAGCCCACCACCATCACTGTGGTGGCCGAGGACGACTGGATCACTGCCGTGATGCCCAGGCCCGTTAAAAAGCCGCCCACCTTACTGCCGGTGAGCTTTCCCAGCAAGGCTTTCAGGCCGCTGCCCGCCCGCTTTTCCAGGGCGTCGCCCATGAGGTTCATGCCGAACAGGAACAGGCTCAGACCGCCGATGAGCGTTAATACATCGAAAAATGTCATTGCTTTCTCTCCTCTTTTTTATGTAGTATTTACCTATTTCTTAGTCTATTTTCATCTTAAAGGGGGAATCTTAAATCCGAAACCGCAGAAATGTTAAATCCATATTAAAATGGGCAAAAAAAGAGGACTTTCAGCGGGAAAGTCCTCCTAAAATTTTGTTAAATTTTGGTTATTGCCCGGGGAAGGTCACGGTGATGGTGGTGCCTGCGTCGGGCTGGCTTTGCAGGTCGATCTGCGCGCCGTGGAGCGCCGCCGCGTGCTTCACGATGGACAGGCCCAGGCCCGTGCCGCCGATGGCGCGGCTGTGGCTCTTGTCCACCCGGTAGAAGCGCTCGAAAACGCGGCTTTGGTGGTCGTAGGGGATGCCGATGCCGGTGTCGGCCACGGAGACGAAGGCGCCCTGGCCGCTGCGGCCCACCCAGACGGTGACGGTGCCGCCGGGACGGTTATACTTGATGGCGTTGTCGCAGAGGTTATAGACCATCTCGTGGAGCACCTGGCGCACGCCGTGGACGGTGCGGGGGTCTCCCTCCAGGTGCAGGGTGACCTCCTGCTTTTGGGCTACCTGCTCCAGGCTCTGAAGCACGCTGTCGCAAAGGCTGTAAAGCTCAACGCCTTCCCACTCCATGCCTTCGCCGCCCTCCTCCAGGCGGGAGAGGTCGATGATGTCCTCTACCAGGCTGGTAAGCCGGGCGCACTCCCGGCAAATGTCGGCGCTGAACTCCTTTACCTTTTCCGGCGGCACCAGGCCCTGACTCATGAGCTCGGCGAAGCCGGAGATGGAGGTCAGGGGGGTCTTCAGCTCGTGGGAGACATTGGCGGAGAACTCCCGGCGGAGCTTTTCGCGCTGTTCGCGCTCGGTGACATCCATGGTCAGCACCACCGCGCCGGTGACCTGGCCCGAGGCCAGGACGGGGCTTGCCATGATGGAGAGGGTGCGCTCGCCCCGCCGCAAAAGGCGCTCGCAGCGCTGGCCGGAGAGGGCCTGCTGGGCCGCCTGGCGCAGCTGCGGCTCCGGGGAGCGAGCGATGTTGTCCGCCTCCACGGGCATGAGCATAGACGCGCTGCGGTTCTCTGTGAGGATGTGGCCGCGCAGGTCCACCAGCAGGAAACCCTCGCTCATGTTCTCGGTCATGGCGGAGAACTCGCGCATGCGGCGGCTCAGCTCGTCCATCTGCTTGCCGATGGTCTCCTTTTGCTGGCGCAGGCGCTGGGTCAGGGGCTGGAGCTCCGGGTAGACATCCTGGGGATCGTCTGTGGAGATGGCGTTGATGGGCTTGGTGATCTGCCGGGCCAGGCGCATGGAGAGGGCGGCAGCCATGAGCAGCAGCACCGCGATGGTGGCGATGATGGGCCCGGCCATGCTCAATAGCATGGCGCCCAGGCTGCTTTGGACCCGGCTCAGGCGCAGGACCGTGCCGTTCTCCAGGCGCAGGGCGTAGTAGAGATTCTTTTGCAGGACGGTGCTGGAATAGTGGCTGCTCTGGCCCGTGCCGGACTTCATGGCCTGGGCCACCTCCTGGCGGTCCAGGTGGTTATCCATATCGGCGGCGTTGGCGGCGCTGTCGTAGAGCACCGTGCCATCGGTGTCGATGAGGGTGATGCGGTCTGTGGAGCGCAGGTTTTCCGGGGCGATGTAGGTGAGGGTCTGGCTTAGCTGCTCCGCCTCCTGAGATAGCGACGCGAAGGACTGCTTTTCATAGTTGCCGTACAGGATGCCGGAAAAGAGGCACGCGCCTATGGCCAACACCAGCATGGCGAGGAAAAACAGGCTGCGGATTATTTTCCTGGTCATGGCTGTCCCCCCAGCTTATAGCCTACGCCGCGGACGGTCTCGATGAGGCGCCCGGCCTCGCCCAGCTTTTGGCGCAGGGTGCGGATATGGACATCCAGGGTGCGGTTTTCCCGGTCCGCCTCCAGGCCCCAGACGCAGTCCATGAGCATTTCACGGGTCATGACCCGGCCCTGCTGCTGCAAAAGCAGGGTCAAAATTTCAAATTCCTTATAGGTCAGCAGCACTTCCCTGCCGTTCACCTGCACCTGGCGGCGCTGGGGGCAGACATAGAGGGGGCCCACCTGCCACTGCTGCTCCTGGGGTGTTTTCTCCGTCCGGCGCAGAACGGCGCGGACGCGGGCCAGCAGCTCCATCATGCCAAAGGGCTTGGAAACAAAGTCGTCCGCCCCGCAGTCCAGTCCCGTTACCCGGTCGAACTCCGTGTTTTTGGCTGTGAGCATGATGACGGGAATGGCGTTGGTGGCCGAGGCGCCCCGCAGCTTTTTAAGGACGGACAGGCCGTCCTCCTCGGGCAGCATCACATCCAGCAGCACCAGCTCCGGGAGCTGGCGGTTCATGGCGCGCCAAAACTCCGACGGTCTTTCAAAGCCCGCCGCTTCGTAGCCCTGGCTTTGCAGGGCGTAGGTCACCAATTTGCGGATGCTGTCGTCGTCCTCCAGCAGATAGATCATCGTTTCCACCTTCTTTCAAGGCTATTATACAGTACGGTTGTAAAAATGAAAATCCATTTTATGTTAAATTCATATTAAATCATGGAATTTTCCCTAAATTTTTTTAACAAAAGCCCATTCTTTTTTTCTTTTCCCCCGCAAAAAGCTATCGACAATGTTAAACAAATTTTGTATACTATTAAATAAGGAATGATTATGGGAGGGATAAGCGGATGAGTGTATCCGATGTCATAACCCTGCTAGGCGGCGTGGCGCTGTTCCTGTTCGGCATGAGCCTGATGGGAGACGGCCTGAAAAAAGTCGCCGGCAACAAGCTGGAGCTGGTGCTCTATCGGCTCAGCAGCACCCCCATCAAGGGCGTTTTGCTGGGCACCGGCGTCACCGCTGTGATACAGTCGTCCTCGGCTACCTCGGTGATGGTGGTGGGCTTCGTCAACTCCGGCATGATGCAGGTGAAGCAGGCCATCGGCGTGGTCATGGGCGCCATCCTGGGCACCAGCGTCACCGGGTGGATCCTGTGCCTGTCGGACCTCTCCGGCGGCAGCGGATGGGTGGACCTTTTGAGCACCGCCACCCTTACGGGCGTTGTGGCCGTGGTGGGAATTGTGCTGCGCATGGCCGGGAAGAAGCAGTCTACCCTGTCGGTGGGCAACATTCTCATGGGCTTTGCGGTGCTCATGTTCGGCATGTCCGCCATGAGTGGGGCCGTGGCGCCGCTGAATGAAAGTGAGGCTTTCACGGGGATCCTCACCAGCTTTTCTAATCCCATTTTGGGTATTTTGGTGGGTATCGTTTTCACCAGCGTTATCCAAAGCGCTTCGGCGGCGGTGGGCATTTTGCAGGCGTTGGCTATCACCGGGGCCGTTACCTACGAAGTGGCCTTCCCGATCATTATGGGTATCGCCATCGGCGCGGCTGTGCCGGTGCTGCTCAGCGCCCTGGGGGCCAACATTCACGGACGGCGCACGGCGTTTGTGTATCTGCTCATTGATGTTTTGGGCGTGGTGATATGGGCCACTGTGTTTTACACCGCCAACGCTATCTTCCACTTCCCTTTTATGACCATGACGATGACCACGGTATCTATTGCCCTGCTGAACACCCTGTTCCGGCTGGCTACGGTCATTGTCCTGACGCCGTTTATCGGGCTGCTGGAGCGGGTCGTCTGCTTCCTGATCCCGGATAAGACCGGGGCCGACCCGGCCAAGCTGGAGATGGACCGGCTGGAGGAGCGCTTCTTGCAGCACCCGGCTCTGGCCATTGAGCAGAGCCGGGAGGTCACGGCGGCTATGGCCCACACCGCTTGCCGCAACCTGACGGACTCCCTGGAGCTCATCGGCAATTACAGCGAAAAGGGCTTCCAGGTGGTGGAGGAGCTGGAGAGCACCGTGGACCGCTTCGAGGACAAGCTGGGCACCTATTTGATGAAAATTACCGTTAAGTCGCTGAACACGCGGCAGAGCGAGGAAGTCTCCAAGTATCTGCACACCATTTCGGACTTTGAGCGCATCAGCGACCACGCGCTGAACATCGCCGAGTGTGCCAAGGAAATTCACGAAAAGAACATCGTGTTTTCTGAGGAGGCCAGCCACGAGCTGACGGTGCTGGAGACGGCCATTCGGGACATTCTGCACCTGGCCGTGGACACCTTTATTGAAAACGACACCGAGGGGGCGCGGCGGGTGGAGCCGTTGGAGGAGATCGTGGACACACTGTGCGACGAGATGAAGAGCCACCACATCGACCGGCTCCAGCGGGGCGTGTGTACGCTGAACCAGGGGTTCGTGTTCAACGACCTGCTCACCAACTTTGAGCGCGTGGCCGACCACTGCTCCAACATCGCCCTGGCTCTGATCGAGCTGCAAACGGACTCCTTTGACACCCACGAATATGTCCGCAGCCTCAAGCAGGTGAAGGACGAATCCTTTGCCAAATACTACGACGAGTACAAGGTGAAGTATGCGCTGCACTGAGTTATATATAGCAATGGCCCCGGGAGAGCCCCGGGGCCGATTTTTTTATTCTTTTTCGCAGAGGGTCAGGAGGTAGCCCGCCGGCGCGGGTGGAAAGGTGAAATGGCGGCCCTCAAAATGCGTTTGGAGTGCGCCGTTTGCATCGGCGAAATTGCAGCGGCGGTAGTCCAGGAGAGTGCCGCCGTGGCACTTGAGCCAGCTCTCTTTCATGGTCCAGAGGCGGAAAAAAGCGGTATTCTGCTCCGGCTGGGCGCGGAGCCAGGTTGCCTCCTCCGGCGTCAGGGTCCGCAGCAGACGGGTGTGCACCGGCCTGATGCGCTCCAGGTCTACGCCGATCTCATGGGGGCTCACGGCGCAGGCTACATAGTCGCCGCTGTGGCTGCAATTGAAAAACAGGGGCAGGTCGCACAGGGGTTTGCCGTTTTGGCTGCGGTAAAAATAGATGTCCGCCGGGGCTATATTGGCGGCGGCGGACAGCATTTCCGCTGCCAGGCGTGGGGCCGAATAGTCCGTGAGCCTCTCTATGCGCAGTTTCATGGCTGCCACCCCCCCTTTCCTGTTCATCCTACCATATTCTATCCCGGTTTGCAACGGGGCTTTTTTTTGGGGGGGAAATTGAATTTTCAACAGGAAAATCGCCGTTTTTTTCGTTGGATTTGTCGGAAAAGCTCATGGACATTTCTTCCACGGACATGATATATTGAAGCCATCGATCAACAAGGGCAAACACGCCCTTGTTGATCGATGGCATTGTATTTTGAGAAAAAAGGAAGGCTTTTTATGGCTGGAAATAATCATTCTCTTATAGTGAAGGGCTACATTATGACGCTGATCGGCGGGCTGCTTTGGTCTGTGGGCGGCGCGTGCGGGCAGGTGATGTTTCGGGACTGCGGCGTTATCTCCGACTGGCTGGTGCCCATCCGGCTTTTTATCGGCGGGATCATCACCCTGACGGTGGCCGCCATCGCCGGGAGCAAGCCCCTGGAGGTGCTGCGGCACAAGGAGGCCTGGCCCTCCCTGCTGGTGTTCGCCCTGCTGGGCTCGGCCCTGTGCCAGTACAGCTTTTACAGCTCCGTGCAGTACGCCAATGTGGCTTTTGCAACGGTCATTTCCTATTGCAGCCCGGTGGTGATCTTACTTTGGAGCGTGCTCTCCACCCGGAAAAAGCCGCACCCCTATGAGCTGGTCAGCGTGGGGCTGGTGGTGCTGGGGGCCTTCACCTGCGTGACGCACTTTGACCTCACGGCCCTGGCGGTGCCGGCCAAGGGCGCGGTGTGGGGGCTTATCAGCGCGGTGTGCTTCGCCTTTTACACCGTGTCGCCCCGGAAGCTGATGCAGAAATACCATGTGCTGACCATTACCGGCTGGGGCATGACCATCGGCGGGGCGGTGATGCTGGTGATTTTCCGGCCCTGGCACATCCAGGGGGTGGTGTTCAGCGGGAAGCTCTACCTGCTCATGGTTAGCGTGATCATCCTGGGCACGGTGCTCTCGTTCAGTCTGTTTCAGAGCGGGTGCAGCATCGTGGGGAGCCTGGTGGGGAGCGTTCTCTCCTCGGTGGAGCCGGTGGGGTCGGTCATTATCTCCGTGCTGTTTTTGCACACCACATTTTCGTGGCTGGACCTACTGGGGTTCTTCTTGATCCTGGTGACCATCCCCTTGATGGCCCTGGGCAAGAGCCATGAATTGAGCGCCGGGAGCCCGGCCCCGACTGTATAATTTATATGGGTATATAGGAAAAACACACAGGCTCAAAACCTGTGTGCCTTTTTTTAATCGCAGTGGCGGTAGGGGGTGTTTTGCCATTTGCCGCCGTGGAAGCGGTGCATTTCTTCGGTGAGGTGGTCCCAGCGAAGGACATCGCTCTTTTCGGGGTAGAACTCGATGAACTCTCCGTCTACGAAGGTGTAGAAGCGGGAGATGTCCGTGCACATGCCGAAGGTGGGCACCTGGTCGGTGGTCAGGTGGAAGGAATAGGGCTGGCCGTGAAGGGTGCCGCCGAAGTGGAGTCCCGTGTGGTCCAGGCGGAGTTGGCCCTCGCCGCAGAGCTGGGAGGTGTGGCCGCCCTTGAGGGTTTTATAGGGTGGAAGTGTGCCGACCTGAACATGGCCGCTGTATGTAAAGTTAGGAGACTTTACATCTTCCTCCGCCTTTTTGCGCTCCAGCAGCACCCAGTCGCTGATCAGCTCCGGGCACTGGCTGTCGGGGCCTACGGGGCGGAGGTTGTATTTTTCGTCTACCTCCACGGTGTTGCCGCAGGCGGTGCAGCGCATTTCGTTGCCGCGGCACTCCATTTGGTGCAGGGCGCCGCACTTGGGACAGAGGTAGAGCAGGGTGTCCAGGTTTTTGGCCATTTGGCCCTTGCCGTGAAAGGTCACCTGGGCCTGGCGGTTCCAAATATAGTCGTCGTGGGCCAGGAGACGGTTCATGGTGTCCTCCACCGCTTGGGCGGGCAGATCCTTCAGTTCCTGGGCGGTGAACATGCGGTCCACCGTTACCTCTACCCGACCCGGGCGCTCGTCCAGGCAGTGCTTGGTGTAGGTCAGGTAGCCGCCGGAGGCCTTGGTGTAGTAGACGGGGACGCCCAGCATTTTCAGGAATTTGCCCGTGCCGATCATCACCGGCTGGGCCATGCCCGTGATGGAGCTCATGCCCTCGGGCATGATGCACAGGTGGCCGCCCTGCTGGATGACCCGGCGCATTTGGCGCATGCAGTAGAGGTCGGGGGTGAAATTTTTCTTGGGGATGGCCTGGGCCCACTTGAGGATCAGGCAGATGGGAAAGCGGACGAACTCGTTGTAGCCCACCACGAAATTCAGCTTTTGGGGGTAGCAGGCGGGGCCTGTGAACTGGTAGTCCACACGGCTGGCGTGGTTGCTGATGATGACATAGGGGCCGCTGTCCTGCCGGGGGTCGGCCTTGAAGTGAAAAGTGGTGTGTATCTTGCGGTTGAGGAATTTCACGATCAGCATGAGGAGGGCGTAAAGGAGGGTGTTGGGCTGCTTGATCTGCCGGGCCTGGAGCTTTTCTTGCTGGGTTTTCTTCATGGGACACCTCGTAATTTTTTATTATTAAGTACATTGTAGCGTATTTTTCGGGAAAATGCTACTGTTTTTTACATATTCTATTGCGGAGCTGCTGTCTGTTCAAAGGTCGGCGGCTCGGCTTCATGGTAATAAAAAAAGCAGATAGATTTTTGATTTCTATCTGCCTGCGTATCGGATATTCGGTTGTGTGATAGTTCAAGACATCCAACAAAGGGAAAACATCATTTTTATATCTGTCAAAACGGTTCGCTGAAATTTTGCCGTATAAACTGTGAAAACCCCGACAGAATCGGGGTTTTCACGGGCTGCATCTATTTTGTAGCCCTTTTATGCATAGGGGCATAGACGCCGATACAATTTGACTTTTCTATTACAAGGGTGTGCAAGGGGGTGCAGACCGATCATTAGGGGGTGCAAAGCCCGAAAATGCCCGAATTATCGGCATTTTTCGTTGGGTTGCGGAAGTAAACGTGTTCCTGATCTTGCCCGAATCGCACCATAGGCAGGAACATAGCCGGTGCCGTTTCGTCATCACCACCTACCGCTTTGACCCAAGAAAATGAGACTAAAAATAAAGTCACACTTTGCGTTTTCGGCTCGAAAATGTGGGTCAAAATACAAAGTGTGACTATTCAAATATGAGAGAAAACCGCCCCGTATCCCACAAGGAAACGGAGCGACCATTCTATATATATTATACCGTGATACGGATGCCGGACTGAAAGATGAAAGACAGTTTTTCAGTCGGCATGATTTCCACTCGGTCGAGCGTGCGTATCATCAGAGAGAAGTCGAATTCGTCAAGTCGGCCCGTCGTTTCCAGTAGACCTATCATCTCCTCTGCTCGGTAGGCTGTCAGCGGATTATCCGAGGTAGCAGCAGTGTTCTGCAAAGATGGAAGATACCGCTGCTTCTTACTGACGATCAAGTTCCAAGCCTGCACAAAGGCTTTTGGAAACCGTTCTGTTCGTATTTTCACATCCGTACAGAGAAACGGTCTCGATTTCGGCTTTTTGTAGGTTTCCCGGTAGGCGGCAAGCTCCGGAGTCGGATGATAGTTGTACCCGGCCTTGTGCTGGGGAACATAGGTCATGCCAAGAACCTTCGCTGCGGTGTGATCTCTCCAACTTATGCACCGATGATAGGCCGTCAATTTCCGCCCTCGGAATGAGAGGAGTACCGTGGACATGGCTTTCCGCAAGTTCCGCAGAATACAAGGCTGCGGAAAGGGAGCGCCTTGACCGGCGGCTTGCTGCCCCCTTGATGCCGTTTACGCATTTCCTGTGCAGCACGCCATCTCTTTTTCTCAATAATTGCAGGAATGCAATCCTCCACCATGAATTGAGGAATTTCACCGCAGTTGACCACTTTTTTATGTGAGATCGGGTCAAGGATAAAAGTCTTTTGAAACAGGCAGTCTCCGCAGTATTTTTCATTGCTCAAGATACCGATGACCGTCCGAGAGTGCCAAGCTGCGTTTTTCCTCGTAGGAATTCTGTCAGCCGTTAGCCCGTCGATGATTTCATTGTAGTTCTTTCCGTCAAGGAACTCTTTATAGATTCTTCGAACGATAACTGCCTCATCCTCGTTCACGGCGATCTCACCGTCCTTTTTGCAGTAACCGTATATATTGGGAATAGCAAGTGCGGTGACCAGTCCTTGCTTATAAATGTAGTGCAGCACCAGACGATTCGGTACGGAGCTGTTTTTCGGCGGTAGTTCTTACCGCAGCCTGCGCAATGGATCTTTCCTGTGAATACTGACTCGACTCCTTTTCCTGCAGAACATCCTTCCGACTGTTTCTTCAGCCGAAGCTGAACCGCTTGAAACTGTTCTTTGCTGACAATCGGCTCATGGTCGTTTTCCACCCAATATATCGGAAGTTCGCCGTGGTTGACAACCTTCTCCTTGGTAAGGTGGTCACGCACGAAAACCTTCTGCAATTTCAGATCCCCGGCATACTTTTCGTTTTCCAGTATTAAGCGGATAGCGCTGGGATGCCAGGTATAGCCACGGCGAGTGCGTATGCCTTCTTCATTGAGAATGTTGCAGATCTTCTGCTGTCCAAAACCATCACTGTAAAGGTCAAAAATCTTCTTTACGATTACGGCTTCTTCCGGCACCTTAGTGATTTCGCCGTTTACAAGCCGGTATCCAAGCATGGTACAGGTGGAAGCCCGCCCCTCCTCAAAGCCCTTTCGGATGCGCCATACTTTACAACTGCGATGACCGTTCTATGAAAATCGTCAGGGCAACTGCGAAAGCCGCATTGGAGAG
>CAVJNL010000020.1:0-24838 GCA_963650985.1 Clostridium sp. CAG:413 | reverse complement strand
CTTCTTATTTTCGGGGTGTTGCACTTCGGATTGTAACCTGTCCACCTCCCCTTACACAGGGGAGGCTTTTTTCGTTGGCTCCCCTGCGTAAGGGGAGCTGTCACGGCGAAGCCGTGACTGAGGGGTCGACGGTACCGCACCCCTTGCAGCGCACAAGGCGGCGGGGTGTGGTCACCCCGCCCTACAAAATTGGCCCCCTTGCCTAAAGGGGGCTGGCACGGCGAAGCCGTGACTGGGGGATTCTTCCCCGCACGAACTCACAGCAAACGAACCATCCCCTACCCCGCACGAATCCCTCCACCAGCCTACGGCTGGTCCCCCTCCCTTTAGGCAAGGGAGGCTTTTTTTCGGGCGACCGCAAGGGTCGCCCCTACGCATTTTCCCGGCGTCCCCATCTCTCCACTTTCCACTTTCATCTTTCCTCTTCCCCCTTTCCATTCATTTTTTTCATTCCATCCACAAAAATGATTCGTTTTACTTTTGTCCGAAACCCGACTATACTATTTAATATAGAAAATGCTTGCGTCTCGGTGCAAAAGCGGCTATAATTGTGTAGTTATTGAGACTGTCGATAAAGTGGTAGGATTTTCGATAACGGTAAGGAAGGGTGTGTGAGGGAAACCCAAGAAAGGTGTCCCTCACCATTAAAATCAATAGTTTTTGAAACTTTTTCAAAGTTTCAAAAACTTAGACAGCGGGGCGAAAAGACTTTTTCGACACGCTGTATCATGTAGTATTATGCCTTTTTTCGGGAGAGACGCGTTTATGAGCACCATCATCACCTCCATAGACCCCGACAGCCCTGCTATGCGGGCGGGCCTGCGGCCGGGCCAGCAGCTTTTGTCCATCAACGGCCACGCCGTGGTGGATGTGCTGGACTATCGGTTCTACGGCTACGACCCCGTGAGCCACCTGGCCCTGAAAAACGAGGACGGCTCCACCCAAAAGCTCACCATCCGCAAGGCCGAGGGCGAGGACCTGGGGCTAAACTTCGACACCTATCTCATGGACGAGATGCGCTCGTGCGCCAACCACTGCATCTTCTGCTTCGTGGACCAAATGCCCCCGGGCATGCGCGAGACTCTATATTTTAAGGACGACGACGCCCGGCTCAGCTTCCTCCAGGGCAACTACATCACCCTCACCAACCTCACTGAGCGGGAGGCCCAGCGCATCATCGACCTGCGCATCAGCCCCATCAATGTCTCCGTCCACACCACGGACCCCCAGCTCCACTGCACCATGCTGGGGAACAAAAACGCCACGCGCAGCCTGGACTACATTCGCGCCTTCTGCAAGGCGGGCATCGTGATGAACGGCCAGATCGTGGTCTGCCCCGGCTGGAACGACGGCGACCAGCTCCGCCGCACCCTCCGGGACCTGACGGAGATGGAATTCTCATCCTGCTCCCTGGTGCCCGTGGGCATTACGAAATACAGACAGGGCCTGTCCAAGCTCCGTCCCGTGGATGCCCAGTGCGCGGGGGAAATTTTGGACATTGCCGAGGAGTTCGGCCGGGAGAATCTGCGCCGCTTCGGCACCCGCCGCTTCTTCTGCGCCGACGAGCTTTTCCTCCGGGCCGGGCGCTCCCTCCCCGGGGACGACTATTACGAGGGCTACCGCCAATTAGAGAACGGCGTGGGCATGCTCCGCTCCCTGGAGAGCGACCTGCTCCGGGCCATGGACCTCATGGACGAGGCCCCCACCCCCGCCCCTTTCACCATCGCCACAGGCCGGGCTGCCGAGGGCTTCATGGGGCACCTTTTGGCCCTTGTGCAGCAGCGCTTCCCCCAGGTCCGGGGCAAGGTGGTGGGGATAGACAACGACTTTTTCGGCCATACCATTGATGTGGCGGGCCTTTTGACCGGGCAGGACCTGGCCGCCCAGCTGAAAGCGCACAAGCCCCTGGGCCGGGTGCTGATTCCCCTGCACATGCTCCGCCACCAGGAGGATGTTTTCTTGGACGACTGGACCGTCCCCCAGCTCTCCCGGGCGCTGGACGCGCCGGTGCAGGTGGTGGGCATTGACGGCTTCGACCTGTGCGACGCCATTTTCGGACTGTAAGGAGGTAGACCTATGGCAAAACCTATGATCGCGATTGTGGGCCGCCCCAATGTGGGCAAGTCCATGCTGTTTAATAAACTCATTGGCCGCCGTCTTTCCATCGTGGAGGACACCCCCGGCGTGACCCGGGACCGTATTTACGGCGAGAGCGACTGGTGCGGCCGCAAGTTCACCCTGGTAGACACCGGCGGCATCGAGCCCAATACCGACAACCAAATTTTGGCCTTCATGCGCCAGCAGGCGCAGATCGCCATTGACAATGCCACCGTCATCGTCCTGGTGACGGACATCAAGACCGGCGTGACCGCCGCCGACCAGGAGGTGGCCGGAATGCTCCAGCGCTCCAAGAAGCCCATCGTCCTGGCGGTGAACAAGATGGACGCCACCGGCACCGTGGACCCGGAGTTTTATGAGTTTTACAACCTGGGCCTGGGCGACCCCATCGCCGTCTCCGCCGTCCACGGCCACGGCACCGGCGACCTGCTGGACGCCTGCCTGCAATATTTTCCCCCCGAGGACGAGGCCGAGGAGGACGACGATGTGATCCAGGTGGCCATCATCGGCAAGCCCAATGTGGGAAAGTCCAGCCTTACCAACCGCATCCTGGGCCAGGAGCGGGTCATCGTCAGCAATGTGGCGGGCACCACCCGGGACGCCATCGACTCCTATTTTGAAAACGAGACGGGCAAATATAACTTCATCGACACCGCCGGTATGCGCAAAAAGTCCAAGGTGGACGACGCTATTGAGAAATACAGCGTCCTCCGGGCCACCATGGCCATCGAGCGCAGCGATGTGTGCCTCATTCTCATCGACGCCAACGACGGCGTCACCGAGCAGGACACCAAGATCGCGGGCCTGGCCCACGAGGCGGGCAAGGCGTGCATCATCGTGGTGAACAAGTGGGACATGGTGGAAAAGGACGGCAAGACCATGGACCGTATGCGCGAGGACATCCGCCGGGACCTGAGCTACATGACCTACGCGCCCATCCTGTTCATCTCCGCCCTCACGGGCCAGCGGGTGACGCGGCTGTTTGAGCTTATCAACTATGTGAATAACCAGGCCTCCACCCGCATCACTACGGGTATGCTCAACTCCGTCCTGGCCGACGCCCAGACCCGGGTGCAGCCCCCCACGGACAAGGGCCGCCGCCTGAAAATTTACTACATGACCCAGGTGGGCATCAAGCCCCCCCACTTCGTCATTTTCTGCAACGACAAGAAGCTCTTCCACTTCTCCTACCAGCGGTATCTGGAAAATCAGATCCGCAGCGTGTTCGGCCTGGAGGGCACCCCCATCATCCTCTCCATCCGTCAGAAGGGAGATGATGACAATTAAGCTGTCCATCTACTTTGTGGTGGGGCTGACGCTGCTGGTCTCCTACCTGCTGGGCTGCTTCAACGGCTCGGTGGTCACCTCCCACTTCATCATCCGGGACGATGTGCGCAAGCACGGCAGCGGCAACGCGGGGCTCACCAATTTTTACCGCACCTACGGCGCCAAATACGCCCTCATCGTCATTCTCTGCGACATGGGCAAAACCGTCCTCTCCTGCCTCATCGGCGGCTACCTGATGCTCTGCACCAACGGCGGCTGGACCCTGGGCGTGCTGCTGGGCGGCATCGGCTGCGAGCTGGGGCACATGTTCCCGGCCTACTACGGGCTCAAGGGCGGCAAGGGCATCCTCTCCGGCGGCGTGCTGGTGTGGATGCTGGACTGGCGCATGGGGATCATTGCCTGGGGGCTCTTCGTCCTGCTGTGGCTGCTGACCCGTTATGTGTCCCTGGGGTCCATTACGGCCACGGCCAGCATGCCGGTCACGGCCTTCTTCGTCTTTCACCACGACCCGCTGCTGACCGTCCTCTGCGCGGCGGTGGCGGCCCTGGTCATTTATTGTCACCGAGAGAACGTCCATCGTCTGCTCCATGGCACGGAGCATAAGTTCCGCTGGCATGTGAACCCCGTTGACCCCGACGAGAGCAAGTCGGAATAGAGACTCGGAATAAAGAAAGGAAAGCACTATGAAACACAATCAAGTTCGCCAGGTGGTGTTCCCCATTATCACCGCCATGATCTGGGGCTCCTCCTTCGTAGCCCAAAGCACCAGCACCGAGCATGTGGGGGCCTACACCTTCAACGCCGCCCGCTCCATCGTGGCCTTTTTCGCGCTGCTGATCATCGTGCAGCTTTTTAAGATGTTCCGCAAGGAGCCGGAGGCAGAGCAGACCCCGGAGGAGAAAAAGGCCGGGCGCAAATACCTGACCATCGGCGGCATCTGCTGCGGCATCGCCCTGGCCCTGGCCTGCAATTTGCAGCAGCTGGGCATGGTGGCCGGCGCCGGCGCGGGCAAGACCAGCTTTATCACCACGCTCTATGTGGTGCTGGTCCCCATCTGCGGCCTGTTCCTGAAGAAAAAAGTCTCCCCCAGCGTGTGGATCAGTGTCCTGCTGGGCGTGGCGGGCCTTTACTGCCTGTGCATTAAAGACGACTTCTCCATCGCCCCCAGCGACCTGCTGGTGATGCTCTGCGCCTTTGGCTACGCCCTGCACATCCTCACCGTGGACCACTTCGTGCAGAAGGCCGACGGCGTGAAATTAAGCTGCATCCAGTTCTTGACTTGCGCCATCATTTCGGGTATACTCATGCTGATTTTCGAGCACCCGGTCTGGGCAGATATCGCCGCCTGCGCGGGGTCGGTGCTGTATGTGGGTGTTTTCTCCAGCGGCGTGGCCTACACCCTGCAAATTCTGGCCCAAAAGGATTCCAACCCCACCATCGTAGCCCTGCTGCTGAGCCTGGAGAGCGTGTTTGGCGCCATCTCCGGGGCCATCTTCCTGCACGAGTCCATGACCGGCAAGGAGCTGGTCGGCTGTGCGCTGATGCTCATTGCCGTTGTGCTGGCACAGATCGATTTTTCCAGCCTGAAAAAAGTGAGATCTGCCTAAAGGAGGTATTTTACTATGACAGAAACCATTTTGAAGATCGACGGCATGATGTGCGGCATGTGCGAGAGCCATGTGTGCGACACGATCCGCAATAAGTTCGCCGTAAAGAAGGTCAGTGCGTCCCACTCCAAGGGCACCGCCACCATTATCTCCTCGGACCCCCTGGACGAAGAAGCCCTCCGCAAGGCCATCGCCGACACCGGCTACGAGGTCAAAGCCGTAGAGTCCAAGCCCTACGAAAAGCACGGCCTCTTCCACAGGTAAATAAGCAAAAAAACAAGGAACGGTTTATAGCCAATAGAACCGTTCCTTGTTTTTTTCATGTTTCAAAAGCCATCAAACAAATTCACCTGGCTGGTGTCCGCCATGCCTGCGAAGGCGCCCAGGGCCTTGAGCTGCTCGATGTGCGTCTTGGACAGCTTATTGCAGCACATGGAAAACTCCTCCACGGAGACGAAGTGCTTCCCTTCCCGCTTTTCCACCGTGTCCTGGGCGGCGGCCTCGCCCAGCCCGTGTACGGAGATCAGCGGCGGCAGCAGCCCGCCCTCGGTGACGATGAATTTCGCCGCGTCCGACCGATAAATGTCGATGGTGTCGAAGTGGAAGCCCCGCAGGTAGAACTCATAGCACACCTCCAGCGTCACCAGCAGGTTCTGCTCCACAGCGGTGGCGTCCTTGTTGTTTTCAATTTCATGGATCTTCCGCTCCACGGCCTCCTTCCCGGCGCAGCAGAACTCCGCGTCAAAGGCTTTCGCCCGGATGGAAAAGAAGGTGGCGTAAAAGGCCAGGGGCTCATGGACCTTGAACCAAGCGATGCGGAAGGCCATCATCACATAGGCCACCGCGTGGGCCTTGGGGAAGAGGTAGCCGATCTTCGCCAGGGACTCGATGTACCACTCCGGCACCCCGTTCTCCTCCATGGCCTCCACCCAGCCCTCCTGGAATCCGCCCTTTTTCACCTTGCCCTTTCGCACGGCCTCCATGATCTTGAAGCTCATCTTCGGGTCCAGGCCCATGGAAATGAGGTAGAGCATAATGTCGTCGCGGCAGCCCACGGTCTGCAAAACCGACGCCGTGCCGCTGATGATCAGCTCCCGGGCGTTGCCCAGCCACACATCCGTGCCGTGGGAGAAGCCCGAAAGCCGCACCAGGGTGTTAAAGTCCTTGGGCTGGGTGTCAATGAGCATCTGCCTGGTAAAACGGGTGTTGAACTCCGGGATAGCCACGGCCCCGGTGGGCCCCAGCAGGGGGTCATTTTCAAAGCCCAGGACCTTAGAAGATGTAAAAATGCTCATGGTGTCCGGGTCGTCTAAGGGAATAGCCCGGGCGTTGACCCCGGTGAGGTCCTCCAGCATACGGATCATGGACGGGTCATCGTGGCCCAGCATGTCCAGCTTCAGGAGGTTATCCTCCATGCAGTGGTATTCAAAATGGGTGGTGATGGTCTCCGCATCCTCGGCGTCCGCCGGGTGCTGCACGGCGGTGAAATCCTCCACATCCATGTCGTCCGGCACCACCACCAGGCCGCCGGGATGCTGGCCCGTGGTGCGCCGCACGCCCACGCAGCCCAGGGTCAGGCGGTTCATCTCCGCGTTTCCGGCGGTGATGTCCCGCTCCTCCAGGTACTTGCGCACGAAGCCGTAAGCCGTCTTTTCCGCCAGGGTGCCGATGGTCCCGGCCCGGAACACCTGGGTAGCTCCGAACATCTCCACCGCGTGGCGGTGGGCCCGGGCCTGGTATTCGCCGGAGAAGTTCAGGTCAATATCCGGCACCTTGCCGCCGCCGTAGCCCAGGAAGGTCTCAAAGGGGATGTCGAACCCGTCCTTTGCCAGCTTTTCGCCGCACTCGGGGCAAATTTTGTCCGGCATATCCGCGCCGCAGCCGTAGCTTCCGTCGGTGACGAACTCCGTGTGCTTGCACTTGGGGCAGCGGTAGTGGGGCGGCAGGGAGTTCACCTCCGTGATGCCCGCCATGTATGCCACCAGCGACGACCCCACAGACCCTCGGGAGCCCACCAGGTAGCCGTTCTCCAAGCTCCGCTGCACCAGCTTCTGCGCCGACATATACACCACATCGTACTTGCCCAAAATGCTGCCCAGCTCCACATTCAGCCGGTCCACGATGAGCTTCGGCGGGTTCTCGCCGTAGAGCTCATGGCACTTGTTCCACACCATGTCGTGGAGCTCCTGCTCGGAGTTCTCCAGCCGCGGCGGGAAAAGCTGGCTCGGGGGCAGCAGCTCAATTTCCTCCACCAGGTCCGCAATGCCCCGGGGGTTCTTCACCACCACATCATAGGCGGTCTCCTCCCCGAGATAGGAAAATTCCTCCAGCATTTCATCGGTGGTCTTAAAGTAAATGGGCAGGCTCTTGTCCGCGTCGGGGAATTTCTTGCTGGCCAGGAGCACATGGCGGTAGATCTCGTCCTCCGGCTCCATGAAATGCACATCGCCGGTGGCGCAGACGGGTTTCCCCAGCTCCGCGCCCAGGGTGACGATGGTTCGGTTGAAATCCCGCAGGTCCTCCTCGTCCCGAGCCTCGCCGCTGCGCAGCATGAAGGCGTTGTTGCACAGGGGCTGGATCTCCAGGTAGTCGTAGAAGGACGCAATGCGCTTCAGCTCGTCCCAGTCCTTGTGGTCCACCACCGCCCGGAACAGCTCGCCCGCCTCGCAGGCCGACCCGATGATGAGCCCCTCCCGGTGGGCCACCAGCTCCGTCTTGGGAATGATGGGAAAGCGCTTGAAATATTTCAGGTTGGAGGCCGACACCAGCTGATACAGGTGCTTGAGCCCCAGCTTGTTTTTCGCCAAAATGATGATGTGCTTGGGCTTGCGATGGTTTTTGTTGCCCAGGGGCCGCAGCTCCAGCATTTTGTCGTTGATCTCCTGCAAGCGGCTGATGCCCAGCTCCCGGCGCATTTTCTCGAAAAAGGGAATGAGCATATAGCCCACCATGCCCGCGTCGTCCGAGGCCCGGTGGTGGTTAAAGGCGGGCAGATCCAGGTGCTCCGCCACTACATCCAGCTTGAATTTGTTCAGCTCCGGCAGCAGATTTTGTGCCAAAATCAGAGAGTCCACATAGGTGGGGGAAAACTCCAGTCCCGCCTTGCGGCAGGCCTCCCGGATGAACCCGATGTCAAACTCCGCGTTGTGGGCCGCCAGGGGCCGCCCATCCACGAACTTTAAGAACGCCTCCAGGGCCTCCTTGGGCTGGGGCGCGTCCTTGAGCATGGCGTCGGTGATGCCCGTGAGGCCGATGATCTCCGGTGTCAGGCGGCGGCCCGGGTTCACAAAGGTCTGAAAACGGTCCGTTATCTCCCCGTTTTTCAGCACCACCGCGCCGATTTCCGTGATGGCCTCCTTCATCACCTGGAGGCCCGTGGTCTCGATGTCGAAGCAGACGATCTCGTCGTCAAAGTCCTGGTCCGCCGGGCCGTGTACCGCCACCCGGTCGTCCAGATTGTTGATGAAATACCCCTCCACGCCGTAGAGAATTTTGATTTTCCCCTTGGCCGTGTGCCAGGCGTCGGGGAAGGCCTGCACCACGCCGTGATCGGTGATGGCAATGGCCGGGTGGCCCCAGGAAATGGCCTCCTTGATGACCGTCGCCGGGTCCGTCAGGGCATCCATGTTGGACATGCGGGTGTGCAGATGCAGCTCCACTCGCTTCTCCTTGGCCGTGTCCATCCGGGCCTCGTGGCCGATCTTCACGATGTTGAACGGCGCCATCTGCACATCCTTGCCGTCCCTTGTCAGCTCCATGATGCCCTGCACCCGCAGCCACATCCCCGGGGCGATGGCGTTTTGCAGCCCGCCCAGCTCCTTGGTCTGCATATATTTGCGGACGGTAACGGAGTTTTTGTAATCCGTCATGTCAAAGGTCAGGCACCAAACGCCGGGCCGTCTCGTCTCGTAGCAGTCGGCGAAAAACACCTTGCCCTCCACCACGATGGTGCCCATTTTGGGGTTCAGCCCCTCCATAGAGATGGGCTTACCCTTGATGGCCTTGCCCATGAGCACCTGTTCCTCGCTCTTTTTCCCGCTGGCGGACACGATGCGCAGACGCACCTGCCGCATGTCATAGTGTGCCTGCAAAAGCTGCTCCAGCGCCGTCACGGCGGCGGCGGGCACCGTCTGTGGGCACTCCACCTCCGCCTCCAGGGCGCGGCTCTCCTTATTCAGTTCGCCGCTCACCACCTTGGCCCCGGTCAGCAGGGGCCGAAACTCCTGGGGCGGCAGAAAGCTCCCAAAAAAGTCAAAAAATCCTAATTTCTCCATCTTTACAGCTTCTCAATCTCTTTCATCAGTGCGTCCACCAGCTTGTCCTCCGGGACCTTGTACAGTATCTCGCCCCGGCGAAACACCAGGCCCTCGCCCTTGCCCCCGGCGATGCCCACATCGGCGACGGAAGCCTCGCCGGGCCCGTTGACCACGCAGCCCATCACCGCCACGGTGATGTTCTTCTGACAGTCCTCCAGCCGCCGCTCCACCTCCCGGGCAATGGGGATCATGTCGTATTTCGTCCGCCCGCAGGTGGGGCAGGAGACCAGGTTCGGCCCGAACCGCCGCACCCCGGCGGCGGACAAGATCTGCTTCGCCGCCCGCACCTCCTCCACCGGGTCCGCCGTGAGGCTCACCCGCATGGTATCACCGATGCCCAGGCACAGCAGGCCTCCGATGCCCATGGCGGACTTCAAAATGCCCATGGTGGGCGTGCCCGCCTCGGTGACGCCCAGGTGCAGGGGATAGTCCGTCTGCGCCCGCAGGAGCTGGTAGGCCCGCATATTCACCGGCACATCCGAGCACTTCACGGAGATACAGATGTCGTCAAAGTCACACCCGTTCAAAAGGCGCACATGGCCCAGGGCGCTCTCCACCAGGGCCTCCGCCGTGACGCCGCCGTACTTAGCCAGCAGGTCCTTTTCCAGCGAACCGCCGTTGACGCCAATGCGGATGGGTATGCCCCGTCCCCGGCAGGCGTCCGCCACGGCCCGCACCCGGTCCTTTGACCCGATATTGCCGGGGTTGATGCGAATTTTATCCGCCCCCTGCTCCGCGCACATAAGGGCCAGCTTGTAGTCAAAATGAATGTCGCACACCAGGGGGATGTGGATGCGGCGCTTAATTTCCCCCACGGCCCGGGCCGCGTCCGCATCCGGCACAGCCACCCGAATGATCTCGCACCCGGCCTCCTCCAGGCGAAGGATCTGCCCCACCGTAGCGTCCACATCCTGGGTGGGCGTGTTGCACATGGACTGTATCGACACAGGCGCGCCGCCGCCCACGGCCACGCCGCCCACCTGAATTTGCTTACTCATGTTCTCGTCCGCTCCTCCCTTGTAAAAAACGCAACTCAAAAAGCCACGCAGACCGCAAGCCTTTTGGCGGAAAATTCCGCAGGAATTTTCGCCAGTTATTGAAATATTTTCCACACATCCTGAAATGTCACCGCCAGCATCAGCAGCATCAGCAGCACGAAGCCCGCCACATGGACATAGCTCTCGAATTTCTGCGGAATGCGCTTGCGGATGACCAGCATGCACAAAGCGTTGATGACCAGGAAGAATATCTTCCCCCCGTCCAGGGCCGGCAGGGGCAGCAGGTTCATCACCGCCAGGTTTACCGCGATCATGGCCGCTAGGTACGCAATGTTCCGCACGGCGGCGGCGGTGGAGCCGCTGCTTCGCCCCACATCGGTGATGACCGTCACAATGCCCACCGGGCCGCTGATGTCCTTCACCCCGGCCTGGCCCGTCACCAGCATCTGAAGCGACAGCCGCACCATGCGCACGAAGTCCGCGGCGCCTGCAAAGCTCATTTGGAGCCTATCCCACACATTGGCCTCCTTCACGGTGAAGTTCAGCCCGTAGCCGGTGTAGGTCTTGCCGCTTTGGTCGGTATACTCCTGCCGCTCCATGGCGACGCCCGTCAGCTCCTTTTTCTCGCCGTCCCGCACCACGGTCAAGTCATACTGCCCCGTTTGGTTCAGGTTCAAAAGCAGCGTCAGGTCGCTGTACACATAGATTTTCTCCCCGTCAATGGCCGCAATGCGGTCCCCCACCTGCAAGGTCTCCTGCAAGGGGCAACCGTCGGCAAAGCTCCTGATAATGGGCTGGGCCATGGTTTTCACGCTGCTGTTGAGGCACAGGATGATCAGCAGGCCCGTGAGGAAATTCATCCCCGCCCCGGCGGCGAAGATCAGCAGCTTTGCCCAAAAGCCCTTGTTTTCCAGGGCCCGGGGGTCGTTGGACTCCTCGTCCTCCCCCTCCATGGCGCAGAATCCGCCGAAGGGCAGGCACCGCAGGGCGTAAAGGGTCTCCCCTCTCTGCTTCTTGAAAATGGCGGGGCCCATGCCGATGGAAAATTCATTCACCCGCACGCCGCAGGCCTTGGCGGCCATAAAATGCCCCAGCTCATGCACGGCGATGAGCACGCCGAACACCAGCACCGCAGCCAAAATATATACAACAGTGGACATAGCTTCTCCCATCTGACGCCCCGGGCGTCGGTGATTTACCGGGCGGCCTCGCGGCCCAGTCGGTCTGCCTCCAGTATATCCGCAAGGATCGGCTGATATTTCACCGCCACCCGGGAAAGTGCCTGTTCCACCCGGCGGGAAATGTCGTTAAACCCGATTTCGCCCCGCAGAAACTGCGCCACGGCCATCTCATTGGCCCCGTTCATAATGGCGCAGGCGGTGCCCCCGGCGGCGGCGCACTGCTTTGCAATGCGCAGGCAGGGAAAGGCCGCCTCGTCCGGGGCGCTGAAGGTCAAGGGCCCGCAGGAGAGCAGGTCCAAGGTCTTATCCGGGGTCTCGGCCCGGTAGGGATAAGTCAGGGCGTAGCGGATGGGCAGCTTCATGTCCGGCGTACCCAGCTGGGCCAGCATAGCCCCGTCCCGGAACTCCACCAGGGAGTGGACGATGCTTTGGCGGTGGATCACCGCCTCCACCTGGGAAAGGGGCAGGCCGTACAGCCGCATGGCCTCGATAATTTCCAGGCCCTTGTTCATAAGGGTAGCCGAGTCGATGGTGATTTTTGCACCCATAGTCCAGTTGGGGTGGCGCAATGCGTCCCCCGCCGTCATGTGCTCCAGCTCCGCAAAGCTCTTGCCGAAAAAAGGTCCCCCGGAGCAGGTGAGCAGGAGCCGCTTAATTTCGCCCCTGTCCCGGCAGCCCTGGAGGCTCTGGAAGATGGCCGAGTGCTCCGAGTCCACCGGCACGATCTCCGCGCCGTACTGCTTCGCCTCCGCCATCACCAGCTCCCCGGCGCACACCAGGGTCTCCTTGTTCGCCAGGGCGATGCGCTTTTTCTTGCGGATGGCCGCGAGAGTCGGTTCCAGCCCCACGCTGCCCATGACCGCCGTGACCACGGCGTCCGCCTCCGTCAGCTCCGCCGCCGCCCGCAGGCCCTCCATGCCGCTCATGACCTCAATGGGCAGACCCTTCAGCCGCTCCCGCAGCTCCCGGGCCGCCGCCTCCTCAAACACGGCAGCAAGGCACGGGCGAAACTGCCGTGCCTGCTGCTCCAATAAGTCGATTTGTCTCCCGGCGGTGAGGGCCGCGACCTTCAGCCCCAGCTCCTCCGCCACTTGCAGCGTTTGCCGGCCAATGGAGCCGGTGCTGCCCAAAACAGAAATACACTTACTCATATTTTTTCACATTCCTACCTCCGTGGCGATCATCCACACCACCGGGGCGGCGAAAATAACGCTGTCGAACCGGTCCAGCACGCCGCCGTGGCCCGGCAGCAGCCGCCCGTAGTCCTTAATGCCGAATTGCCGCTTGATGACGGAAAAGCTCAGGTCGCCCAGTTGGCCCATGAACGCACCCACCAGGCCGATGACCATGCACCAACCGATGGACAGCGGCTCCACCGTGACGAAGTAGAACACGATGCGGAACACGATCATCCCCAGCACGCCGCCCACCAGGCCGCCCACGGCGCCCTCCACGGTCTTTTTGGGGCTGGCCTTGGGCGCCAGCTTGTGCTTGCCGCAGGCCATGCCCGTAAACAGGGCCGCCGCGTCGCTCATGAACGCCGCCACCAGGGGCATCAGCACCAGGCCGCCGCCGTATTCCAGCAGCCGCAGCCGCAGCAGGCAGCTCATGGTCAGGGGGATGGCCACGCCGCCCAGAAGCACCGCGCATATATCCTGGAACGCAACGGCGTTCTCCCGGCCATACCACCGCACCGCCAGGAAAAACACCAGCGCCATCCCCGCGCACAGCAGCCAGGGGGCCGCCGCCAGGACG
The DNA here is from genome assembly GCA_963650985.1 of Clostridium sp. CAG:413. Taxonomy (GTDB): domain Bacteria; phylum Bacillota; class Clostridia; order Oscillospirales; family Oscillospiraceae; genus Vescimonas. The sequence continues at coordinate 11,576 of CAVJNL010000020.1, read as the reverse complement.
GTTTTCTTATATTCGTCCAGCCCTGCGTAGGTGGAAAACACCGTCAGCACGGCCAAAACCCCCGCCGGCACCCACAAGCTCTTCGTCTTTTCCGGGCCGCACACCGCCGCCAAAAGCTCGTGGGCCCCGATGATGCACAGCCCCGCCAGCAGCGCCGCCGTGGCCCAGTGGGGGGCCCAGCACAGCACCAAAAGCAGCAGCGGTATACCCACCACCGCCACCAGAATTCTCTGTTTCATAGCTCAAGTTCCTCTTAATATGTCTCTTACTTCACGCCGCCGAACCGCCGGTCCCGCTGCTGGTAGGCCACAATCGCCTTGTCTAAGTCCTTCTCGGAAAAATCCGGCCACAGGGTCTCGCAGAAGTAAAACTCCGAATACGCGCACTGCCACAGCAAGAAATTACTCAGCCGCAGCTCCCCGCCGGGGCGGATGATCAGCTCCGGGTCGGGTATACCGGCGGAGTAAAGATACTTTCCGAAGTTCTCCTCCGTCATCTCCTCCCCCGCCGCCGCGCAGAGCCTGGCCGCGTGGAGGATCTCGTCCCGCCCGCCGTAGTTGATGCAGAGGTTTGCCTGGAATCCCTCCACCCGGTCCGCCACCTCATCGGCCTTATGGGCCAGGTCCTGGAGCTCCGGGCTCAGGGCCGAGAGGTCGCCAAAAAAGCGGAGCTTTATCTTATCCCGCTCCATGGTGTCGATAGCCTCCAGCATGTACTTTTTCAGCAGGCTCATGAGCGTGCTCACCTCGTCGGCGGGCCGCTTCCAGTTCTCCGTGGAGAAGGCGTAAATGGTCAGATAGTCCACGCCCAGCGTCTTGCAGTACAGGGCGATCTTGCGAAAGGTCTCCGCCCCCACCTTATGTCCGGCAGTACGAGGAAGCCCGCGCTTCTTCGCCCAACGACCGTTGCCGTCCATGATGATAGCGATGTGGCGGGGAAGGCGGCTTTTATCCACCTGCCCCGCCTTATGAGAGGCTTTTTTGGAAAACAGCCCCATCAGACCGACATCAGTTCCTTTTCCTTGATGTCCAGGAGCTTGTCCAGCTCCTTGCAGTTGTCGTCGGTGATCTTCTGCAAGTCCTTTTCGGCCATTTTCAGCTCGTCCTCGGTGATCTCGGACGCCTTCTGCATCTTCTTAAACTTGTCCATAGCATCCCGGCGGATGTTGCGCACGGCCACCTTGCCGTTTTCGGAATACTTGTGGATCTGCTTCACCAGCTCCTTGCGGCGCTCCTCGGTGAGCTGGGGGAAGGACAGGCGGATGCACTTGCCGTCGTTCTGGGGATTGATGCCCAGGTCAGACTCCAGAATGGCCTTTTCAATGGGCCGCAGCAGGGAGCCGTCCCAGGGGGTGATGACCAGGGTCCGGGGGTCCGGGGACGCGACGCTGCCCACCTGCTGGATGGGCGTGGGGGTGCCGTAGTAGTCCACGGAAATGCGGTTGAGCACGGCGGCATTGGCCCGGCCCGCCCGCACGGCGGCAAAGTCGTTCTTCACGGACTCAATGCTCTTCTTCATTTTTTCTTCATAAACCTTGTATTCGTCTTTCAGCATGGGGTTAAGCCTCCTTTACGATCGTTCCGATTTTTTCTCCGCGCAGGGCGCGAATAATGTTGTAGGGGTCCTTCAGGGCAAATACCAAAACGGGGATGTGGTTATCCATAGACAGGCTGGTGGCGGTGCTGTCCATGACGGACAGGTGCTGGGCCAGCACATCGTCATAGGTAATAGAATCAAACTTCTTCGCGTTGGCGTGCTTGGCCGGGTCGCAGTTGTAAACGCCGTCGATGTTCTTGGCAAGCAAGATCACATCCGCGCCGATCTCTGCTGCCCGCAGCACCGCCGCCGTGTCCGTGGAGAAGAAGGGGCTTCCGATGCCGCAGCCGAAGATGACCACCCGCCCCTTTTCCAGGTGCCGGATAGCCCGGGCCCGGATGTAGGGCTCGGCCACTTCCTTAATTTCCAGGGCGGTCTGCACCCGCACATCCACGCCCTTCTGCTCCAGCACATCGGCCATAGCCATGCAGTTCATAGCCGTGGCCAGCATGCCCATGTGGTCAGCCCGGGTGCGCTCGATGTAGCCCTCGCCGTTCTTCACGCCGCGCCAGAAATTGCCGCCGCCGATGACCAGGCCCACCTGCACGCCCATCTCCACACATTCCTTGATCACATCCGCCACCTGACCCATAACGCCAAAATCCAGGCCAAAGTGCTTCTCACCCGCCAGGGCCTCGCCGCTGATCTTCAGCAGCACCCGTTTATATTTCGGCTCGTCCATACGAATCCTCCCTAAATTATTCTCCTATACCATCGATTAACAAGGGCAAACACGCCCTTGTTAATCGATGGTATTATTCTACAATACTTCCGCGCTTTTGTAAATGAAATTTTCACAAAACCCGCCTCTTGTTTTTCTCCGCCCAAGGGATATAATGAGATTATACAAAGGAGGTACACCATCATGGAACTTCGCCATGTCTTAGGCAGCACCTATGTGGCCGACGGTGCCACCGCCCTGCTGCCCATTTATAAGCTCAACACCACCGACATCGTCCTCCTGGACACCGGCTACGCCAAGTTAGACCGCAGCGCCCTCACCCACCTGCTGGACGATAACCATTTCCACCTCAAAGGCATCCTCTGCTCCCACGCCCATTTCGACCACACCGGCAATGTCCGCTATCTCCAGCAGCGCTATGGGGCCCTGTCCGCCGCCCAGCTCATCGAGGCGGGCATCTCCGTAAACCCCGACGCCTACCGTGCCAATTATGTGGCCCTGACCTATGGCCGCAGCCGGGCTTATTTCCTGGAGGAGTGCTTCACCGCCGATGTCATTATCCCCCCGGACGCCACGGAGGTTACCTTTTGCGGCGCGAAATTCGGCATCCTTCAGCTCCCCGGCCACAGCGCCGGCCACATTGGCATCGTCACCCCCGACGGCGTAGCCTACCTGGGCGACTGCCTCATCAGCCGCTCGGAGATCGAGTCCGCCAAGCTCCCCACCGCCATGTTCATCGCCCGTGACTTAGAGAGCAAGCGCAGCCTTTACTCCCTCCATTGCCCCGCCTACATCGTGGCCCACAAGGAGGTGCTGACGGACATCACCGACCTCATCGGCGAAAACATCCACTTCATCGAGGGCAAAGCCCGGGAAATGCTCGCCTGCCTCCGGGACGGCATGACCTTCGACCAGTGGATCTGCGAGTTCTGCAAGCGCGAAAATGTCCGCACCCACAACGAGCTGAAATTCAGCATCGTGGAGCGCAATTTCTCCAACTTCGCCGCCTGGATGGAGGACGAAGGCATGGTGGAGATCCGCCGGGAATACTGCGCCAAAAAATATTACCACGCCTAACCAAAAAATCAAATCCCCCTCCCCCGCCGCAGCCCACCCGCTGCGGCGTTTTTTCGTTTCAAAATCGGCCTGTGCCAGTTTTGAAATCTTCACAAATCCTCCCGTTTATGCTATAGTGAATAGGAATCCACGGAAAACAGAGAAAGGATGATCCTAGCGCACTTCATGTCATGCGTAGGGCGGGGTGCCGTCACCCCGCCGCCCGACAACCACCGCACCCTCCCGGCAGGGCACACAGGCCCCGCCCAACCAAAATGTAGGGCGGGCTGACCACAGCCCGCCGCCCAGTCTTGCACCGCGCCCCTTGTAAAAATGCAGCGCCTTATTTATCCAGTTTTTTCCGGCCCAAATGCTTCAAAAATCCCGTGGCCTGCTTCAGTCCGTCCTGAGCGGAGGAGGCCACCTCCTCCCCGATGTCCACGGCCAGGCGCTTGAAAATTTCCGTCAAAATGCGCCGGGTCTTCTCGTCCGCACCCGCGAACTCCTTCACCAGGGCCACGGCCCCGCCCAGGCCCATTTCCTGCACATCGTCCAGGGTCTTCGCCTTGCCGCCCATGCTGAGAATGTCGAAAAAGGCGTTGGTGAACGCCCGCCGCTCCCCGGATGTCATGGACCCGATCCAGTCCCGCAGCACATCGTCCGAGTGCCGCCCCAGGGCCGACCGCTCCTCCAGGTGGATGAACCGATTCCGCTCCGTGCACCACGACAGCGCCTCGTGCTGCATGATGGACTTGGCCGTGCTGGCAATGACCGTGTAATCCTCGCAGTGCTCCAGCAGCACCCCCACGATGGACGACTCCGGGATGAAGGTGTGCATTTTCTCCTTCAGCCGCGCATACGCCGGCAGCTCCGTCATGCTCCGGGAAAACCCCGGCCCGTCGTTGTTGTACACATCCATCAGCCGGTCATAGACCCGCTCCGGCAGGTGCAGTCCCGCCCAGGCCGCCAAGTTGCCGCCCTTGGAGTGTCCGCCGATGCGCAGCTTGTGCCAGCGGCAGAGCCGTGCGATCTCCGCTGCGTATTCCGCCGCCCGCACCTGGGCCGGCACCGCCTCCAGGTAGCTCATGTTAAAGTCCTCTTTCCAGCCCACCAGGGAGGTGTCCGTGCCCCGGAACGCCACGAAAACCGACTTATCCGGCAGCAAAAACGACACCGCCGCAAACTGCGTCTCCGCGTCGCTGCGGTCCTCAAAGGCGAACATCTTCGTCCCCGCGAATCGCTCACACCGGGCCGCCTGCTGGGCCACGGGGATGTAGCTGAGCTGGGAAAGCCCCAGCTGGTCGTCCGCCGCCGTGAGCCGGGCGCAGATGTCCTCCAGAGCCACCGCCTCCCTGGGATTGCGGGTCAGCAGCTCCGGGAAACGGTGGAAGTCCAGATAGGCGATGATGCACAGCACCAGGTTATCCACCTCGTTAAAGGGATCCAGGGAAAACGGCACATCCCCCCGCCAGGTGAGATAATCTGCCGCAGTGGTGGTATATTTCATGGTATTCTCCTCCGGGAACAAAAGAATTTCTCAAATCCCGCGTCCAAAAAGCCTCGCAGAGTTCGCGTCCGCAGACGCGTAAAATGCAAATCATTTTTCACCGCGACATGTGCGTGGGGAAAAATACCTCTCAGACTGCAAGTGTGGAATTTTTGCGCCCCCGCGCAAAAATCATGCGCGCAGCAGGCTGCAAGCCTTTTGGCAAAAAAATCGAAGATTTTTTGACAGGTAAAAAAGAGGAGGCGCGGCAGCGTCTCCCCTTTTCTTACATTAGATCAGTCCTCGTCGTCCTCGTCCTCGGCCAGGTCGCTGAGGTCGAACTCCAGCTTCTCGCCGCAGTTGGGGCAGCGAATTTCGCCGCTCTCCAGGGTGTCCTCGTCAAAGACGATCTCCTCCTCGCAGACGGGGCAGGTGGTCTCGAAATATTCGTCGTCGTCCAGCTCCTCGTCGTCCTCGTCCATCTCGTAGAGGGCTTCCTCCACCTCGGACAGGTCGTCGCTGACGGCGTCCAGGCCGTCCTCCAGGTCCACCAGGTTGTCATCGATGTCCTCAAAGCGGATGCTCATTTCGTCCAGCACATCAATGATGGCGGCAATGAGCTTGCCCTCCTTGGTCTCGGTGTCCAGAGCCAGGCCCTCGGCCAGACCCTTGAGATATGCGACCTTCTCAGAAATTTCCATGTTGCGCTCCTTTCTGAACCGCTTAAATGTCCTGCTTACTTTGCTCGGGACAGATACTCACCGGTGCGGGTGTCAATGGTGATCTTGTCGCCGATGTTGATGAACAGAGGCACCTTCACCTCCGCGCCGGTCTCCACGGTGGCGGGCTTGAGGGTGTTGGTGGCGGTGTTGCCGGCCAGGCCCGGCTCGGTCTCAGTGACCTCCAGGTCCATGAAGTTGGGGCACTCCAGGCCGAACACATTGCCCTTGTAGCTGAGGACCTTGCACACGGTGTTCTCGGTGATAAAGCGGAAAGCGTCGCCCAGCAGGTCCTTGCCCAGGGGGATCATGTCGAAGGTCTCCTGGTCCATGAAGTAGTACAGGTCGCCGTCGTTGTAGCTGTAAGCCATGTCCTTGCGCTCCACGAAGGCTTCCTCGAACTTTGCGGTGGGGTTAAAGGAAGTTTCGGTGACGGCGCCGGTGACGATGTTCTTCATCTTGGTGCGCACGAAGGCAGCGCCCTTGCCGGGCTTCACATGCTGGAATTCCACCACCTGCATGATCTTGCCGTCCATCTCGAAAGTCTTACCGTTTCTGAAATCGCCTGCGGTAATAGTTGCCATAGTCTTTTTCCTCCTATGTATGAGGAAATTTCTCTCTCATTTCCTCGAAATTATATTATGCGCCAAATGGGCCGTATATATTCTATATGAAAATCAGTCATTTGGCAAGTGTTTTATTGCATTTTTCCCGGCCTTTTCCCGAAAAAGGAGGCTCACAGGCACAAAAGGGCCTTGTCTGCCTTGGTAATATCCCGGCAGCCCCCCTCCTCCAGCATGATCACATCCTCAATGCGCACGCCGAAGCGGCCCGGCAGATAGATGCCCGGCTCGGCGGAGATCACCGCCCCGGCGGGCATGGGCTCGTGGTTGCCGGGACTTGCGTTGGGGCTCTCGTGAATTTCCACCCCCACGCTGTGGCCGAAGCTGTGGCCGAAGTAGTCGCCGTACCCGGCCCCGCGAATGACCTCCCGGGCCGCGCCGTCAATCTCCGCCCCGGTGGCCCCGGCCCGGGCGGCGGCGATGCCCGCCAATTGGGCGCGAAGGACGGTTTCGTAAACCCACTTCATCTCCTCCGTAGGCTCCCCCACGCACACGGTGCGGGTCATGTCCGAGCAGTAGCCCCCGTACACGCAGCCGAAGTCCATGGTCACGAACTCCCCGGACTGAATGGGCCGGTCGGTGGGCACCGCATGGGGCATGGACCCGTTGGGCCCGCTGGCCACGATGGGGTCAAAGGACATCTTCTCCGCCCCGAAGTGGAGCATGAGGTATTGGAGCCGCGCCGCAATTTCCTTTTCCGTCACCCCGGGCCGAAGCTCCGTTAATATCTGATCCAAAGCCTTTTCCGCAATGCGCTGGGCCGCCTCCAGCCGCTCCAGCTCCTCCGGGCCTTTCCGGGCCCGCAGGCCGTGCAGCAGAGCCGAGGCGGGCACCAGCTCCGCCCGCAGGTTTTCCCGGTAACGCTCATGGTCCGCCACGGTCATGGTCTCGTCCTCAAAGCCGATGCGCTTGGCTCCGGAAAGGTCCAGCGCCTCGTTGAGCCAGGCTGTGTAGCCCTTGCCGCTTTCCGTCATGCCGATGGCCGCGTCCGAGACCTGCCGCTCCGCCGCCTCGATGTAGCGGCTGTCGGTGAAGTAGAAATTGCCCTTCGTGGTCACGAGAGCCACGCCGTCCGTACCGGTGGAGGCAAAGCCGCTGGCATAAAAGCGGTTATATTCCCCCGTGAGCAAAACGCCGTCCAGCCCCGCCCCGGGCAGGGCCTCCGCGATCTTCTTGAAATGATTCATTGCGTTACTTCCTTTCTTTGCACCGGGCCTTAAAGGGTTTCTGCAAGCCGTGGAGCACATGGTTCCACGCCCCCTTGGGCCCGCCCATAGGCTCCACCATCACCGCCAGCACGCCGCTGCGGTTGGCCCCCAGCACATCGGTGAGGAGCTTGTCGCCCAGCATGGCGGTCTGCCCCGGCGTGACCCCGGCCTTCTCCATGGCCGCCCGAAATCCCTTGGGTGAGGGCTTCCCGGCGTGGCCCACATAGTCGATGCCCAGGTCCCGGCAAAACCGCTCCACCCGCACAGGGCTGCGGTTGTTGGAGAGAATCATCACCCGGATGCCCGCCTCCTGCATGGAATCCAGCCACCGGTACAGCGCCTCGTCCGGCCCCGGCACATACTTAGGCGCCAGGGTGTAGTCCAGGTCGCACAGCAGCAGACGAATGCCCCGCCGCCGAAGCATTTCCGGCGTCAGGGCGGCGTACCCGTCCAGCAGTATCTGCGGGATCAGCGAAAAGGACATAACCCATCGGCTCCTCTCATACTATAAATCAAGGTTGATTTTACCATTTTCCAAAGGGGAATGCAAGGGGGAGCCACCATGGAACTGTATTTAGCCACCGACGGCCAGCGCCTGCAAACGGCCCTGGAAAGCACCGCCCAGCTGGCCCACATGAGCTACCGCCTGGGCCCGGAGGGGACGCTGCTGTCCTCTCCCCTGCCCCCGTCTCTTCGGGGCGGCCTGCTGATGCTCTCGGACGAGGGCGGGCAGTACCCGGCGGCCCCGGAAGGCCTGTGCCGGGCCCTTTCCGGGGAGTGCCTGCGCCGCCGCTACGCCGGGGTCATTGTGGACGGCGCGCCCCCGGAAAATTTCTGCCGCACCCTGGACGAGGCCCTGACCCGCCAGGGGCGAAAGCTGTTTCTGCCCGAAGCGTCGGCGGCCTTCGCTCCCCACGCCCTGGCCGTGGTCTGCACCGCCCTCACCTCCGGCTCTTTGGAGGAGCGCTTGACCCAAGCCGCCGAAAAGTGGGGCCCGGAGCGCCTGGCTCTGGATCTGCAGCGGATGATGGCAGACTTCCCCCTCTCCGCCCCTGGCGGCGGCACGCCCCTGACCATCCCCCGGCTCCATGAACTGGCCGATGGCCGGGCCACCTATTTCAGCCGTCCTCTCTGCGCCAGGTACTTCACCTACCGGGCAGAGGGCGAGACCCGGTTCGTGCTCTTTGACGACGGGCAGACCCTGAAAAGCAAAATGGACACGGCGGAAAAATTGGGGGTCCGTTTCGGCTTTTTCATGCTCCCGGAGGTAGAAGATCTCCTCCCGGTGCTGTTTGGGCCGCAAACTGCACCGTAAAGGTTCCCTTTTTCTGCACCGGGCCTTCCCCTTTGCTTCCCCGAAACTGCACCATTTTTCACCGATTTTTGGCCGATTTTTGGCCGGAAAAAGTGCGCCGCACAAGGCGGCGCACTGTATGTTTATGCGTTATTTTATGAGTTCGTTGAATATTTCATCCCGGTCAAAATCCGCGTCCACGAAGCCCGGAACATCCTTCAGGGAATACATCAGTCCCACGCTGAAGTCGGCGAAAATCTTGCGCACATTCTCCTCCTCCAGCGCCACCCCCGTCACGGCCAAAGTGGCCAGGCTATGGGCCACCAGCCACATGTCCCGGAAGTACCGCTTGGCCTCGGCCTCGGTGATGTGGTAGTGCTCCATGAACTGGGGGCAGATGATGTCGCTGACCCCCTTGACCACCTCCATGGCCTCGATATTTTCTGCGGCGTTGGGGGACAAAAGCAACAGCCGATACAGGGCCGGTTCCTCCCGGGCAAAGCGGATGTATGCCGCTCCCGCGCCCAGGAACGGCGCCTCTTTGTCGTCCTCCAGGCCCGCCCGGATGCGCTCGTCAAAGAGCTTTTCGGCGGCCTTGAAAACCTCGGTGCGCAGGGCCTCCATGGTGCCGAAGCAGGTGAAGACCGGCTGGGTGGAAATATGCAGTTCCTCCGCCAGGGCCTTGGCCGTGAGACCGTCCACGCCCTTGCGCCGCACCACCTGCAGCGCCGCCTCGGTCATCTCCGCCCGGGTAAATTTATTTTTAGGAGCCATAGAAAAAACCTCCCCAGCTCGATATACATTATCAAATATATATTACTGACAATAATACATATTTTCCGGCTTTTGTCAAGAGGAAAACCGTGAAAAATCACAGAAAAATCATAGAAAAAACACGGTTTTGTGCAATGCCACAGCCCAGTAAGGCGATAATTTCAAAACACTGAAAAAGGCATTTGCAAAGGCGAGCAATAAGGCTCTGACTCAAAAGGTCGGAGCCTTATTGTTATCTATACATAAATATAATCGCATCTTTGAATTTCTGCACCTGTATAAGTATAATGAGAGTATCAGGAGGTGTCAGACAATGAAAGAACAGAAATATCATATCTACCTGACCAATCAGGAACGGTCAGAGATTATAAAGTCCCTAATTGATTTCAAAAACCTCCGTATGCAGCAAGGGAAATATACCGATGCCGTTGATGAGGTGTTGGTGAAGGTAATCCGTGCAAAAAAGAAGAAACTCAAAATTGTATACATCTAAACATAGCTTGGGCTGCTTAGTCCCCACTTGGGGGTAAGCAGCCCTTTTCATATATTATATACAGCCTTAAATTCTGTGCCGCTTTTCCGTTTTCGGAAAGGCGGCTTTTTTGTTTTCAGAGGGTCACGAAAAAATTTTTTCAACTTTTTTTGAAAAACACCCTGCCAAAAGCCCTCCCTTATTCAGAGTATGTGAAGGGGTTAATTCCTGACTCCGTTCAGGAGCTTCTTCGTGAACCTTGAAAATTGAATATACAGACACTTGGGACATTATTTCTGATGATAGCCCGAAGATAGGTACGCCGTGACTTCTCCTTTTAGGAGTATGAGCGAGAACCCCTGATCTGAAATCCGGTTTGCCACCGGAACGGCGATGACAGTCAGAATGATAATGATACTTCTCTACGGAGCTGGCGGAGTATGCGAGAATGTCGGTCAATTACGAGAACGAACAACGCACCCTTATCAATAAGGTGGCAGAGGACGAAAAGAAACTCGCCTGCATTGAACCGACGAGCCTTGACTTGAAAACCTTATTGAAGGTTCTGCGAAGCAGTACATCCTTTGAAGAATTGACACCAACCCTTGTGAACTCTCTGATCCGAAGGATTGAGGTTCATAACAACGACAAATCAAGCGGTCATTGCTATGTGAAGGTAGACATCTACTTCACGGCTATCGGACTGATTGACATTCCCACAGAGGACGAAATCAAAAGCCTTATGGCTAAAATCCAAGCAAATCCGCAGGAATACAGGCTTACTGCCTGAAAAAGAGAAAACGGTGCAACCCCGATTGTGGGGTTACACCGTATCCCTGCCAAAAAACATCCTTATGGGGCTTTGGCTAAACAAAGCCGTGTTTTTTATTTGTTTCCAAAAACAGGATCAATAATATCTCTTGTTTCTGTTCTTGCGGGCAGCCTCGGACTTCTTGCGGCGCTTGACGCTGGGGCTCTCATAGCACTCGCGCTTACGCACCTCCGCCAGGACGCCGGCCTTCGCGCAGCTTCTCTTGAAACGCTTCAGAGCGCTGTCCAGGCTCTCGCCTTCCTTGACATGAACTTCGGACATCTATTTTCCCTCCCTCCGATGCACCCGGCTTCATCCAGAGTGCTCTTTAAGAGTCATTAACATGACTAACGGCTGTATTATACCCGGAACGAGAGGGCTTGTCAAGATGTTTTTGCATAAAAGGGAGAGTTTTGGGGAGAGGAAAGAGGAAAGATGGGGGCGGCGCAGAGGACGGGCGGGGTAGAACCCCGCCCCTACGGATGACAGGAGGTGCGGTGGGGCGGGCGGACAGGGGCGTCCGCCCCTACGGACGCGTATCATGTAGTGCGGTGGGCGGGCGACCGCGAGGGTCGCCCCTACGGACCGCAACAAGAAACGCGGGGGGGTGACGGGCGGCGGGGTGAGGGCACCCCGCCCTACGGATGGTTACAAGTAGTACGGGGAAGCGGGCCGTCGGGGACGCCGGCCCCTACGGACGCTTTCAAGGAGTGCGGGGGCGACCCTTTCGGCGCTTTGCGCCACCTCCCCTTACGCAGGGGAGGCTTATGGAAAAAGGGACGGCGGGGTCGTCCCTGAGCCTGTCGAAAAACCCTCCGGGTTTTTCCGACAAAAGGCTTGCAGTCTGCTGCGCGC
>CAVJNL010000019.1:0-24846 GCA_963650985.1 Clostridium sp. CAG:413 | reverse complement strand
GTCACAGACGGACAAATTATGCGCGCAGCAGACTGCAAGCCTTTTGTCGGAAAATTCCGAAGGAATTTTCCGACAGGCTCCGGCGGGGTGTGGTCACCCCGCCCTACAATGTTCCCCCATCTTTCCTCTTTTTTTCTCCCCCGTATCCGTTGTAATCCTCCGCCGGATATGCTATACTATACTATCTAAAATTATATCCTGTCTGAATCGAGGGATGCTTTATGAAAATCGTTGTTTTGTCCGGGGGCCTGAGCACCGAGCGCAATGTGGCGCTGACCAGCGGTGCCGGTATTTGCCGCGCCCTGCGCCGCCGGGGCCACCGGGCGGTGCTGGTAGACATGTTCCTGGGCCTGGAAAATTACACCGGGAATTTAGAGGACATTTTTGACGCTCCCGACGGCCTGTGCGCCGACCACAGCGTCTCCTCCACCGCCCCGGACCTGGAGGCCGTGCGCCGCTCCCGCAAGGACCAAAGCCCCTCCATGCTGGGCCAAGGCGTCCTCCAGGTGTGCGCCATGGCGGACCTGGTGTTCTTGGCCCTCCACGGCTCCTGCGGCGAGGATGGCCGCATCCAGGCCACCCTGGACCTACTGGGCGTGCCCTACACCGGCAGCAACTATGTCTCCAGCGGCATGGCCATGGACAAGGCCATCACCAAGCGCTTCATGGACGCCGAGGGCATCCGCACCGCCCCCTGGCACGACCTGCGCTACACCGAAGCCGACATCCCCGCCTTGGTAGAGAAGCTGGAAACGCCCTGCGCCGTGAAGATCATCAACGGCGGCAGCTCCATCGGCGTGGAGCTCCCGGACACCAAGGCGGAGCTGGCCGAAACCCTCCGCCGCATGCTCCAATACGGCGACCATGTGATCGTGGAAAAGAAGATCAAGGGTCGGGAAATTCAGATCGCCGTCCTGGGCGACGGCTATCTCCCCGCCGTAGAGATCATCCCCAAAAACACCTATTTCGACTATGAATCCAAGTACCAAAAGGGCGGCGCGGTGGAAATTTGCCCCGCCCCCATCACCGAGGAGGAGTGGCAACAGGTGGGCCGGGCGGCCCTGAAACTGCATAAGGCCCTGGGCCTTTCCGTCTACTCCCGCACGGACTTCATTCTAGACGACCAAGGCCAAGCCTGGTGCCTGGAGGTGAACACCCTTCCGGGCATGACCCCCACCAGCCTAGTGCCCCAGGAGGCCGCCGCCGTGGGCATGGACTACGACACCCTGTGCGAAAAGATCGCGGAGGAATCCCTGCGGGTAAGAAAGGCGGAGCGGCTATGATGATCCCCTGCACGGCCCAAGAAATTGCCGCCGCCACAGGCGGGAAGCTCCTGCAAGACGGCGGCGCTATTACCCGTGTCAGCACCAACAGCCGGGACATCCGGCCCGGGGACCTCTTCGTCCCCCTGGTGGGTGAGCGCTTCGATGGCCATACCTATATCAATATGGCCCTGGAAAAGGGCGCGGCGGGCTGCCTGTGCGCCCAAATTCCCGAAAATTTGCAGCCCGAAAAATTCTACATCGCCGTGGACGACACCGAGGCCGCCCTGGGCCGTCTCGCGGGCTGGTATCGGGGCAAGTTCAATATCCCCGTGGTCCAGGTCACCGGCTCCGCAGGCAAAACCACCACCAAGGAGATGCTGGCGGCGGTGCTCTCCCAGCACTTTCACACCCTTAAAACCCTGGCTAATTTCAACAATTTCGTGGGCACGCCCCAAACCCTCCTGCGCCTGGAGCAGGGCCACCGGGCGGCGGTCATCGAGACGGGCATGGACCACTTCGGCGAGATCCGCCGCATGGGCGTCATGGTGCGCCCCACCATCGCCGTCATCACCAATGTTGGCGACGCCCACATCGGCAACCTGGACGGCACCCGTCAGGGCGTTCTCCGGGCCAAAAGCGAGATCTTCGAGAATTTGCAGCCCGGCGGCCTGGCCGTTCTCAACGGCGACGACCCCCTGCTGAATACCCTGGACCTGCCCTTTACGACCCTCCGCTGCGGCGAGAGCGAAAACTGCAATGTCCGGGTCACGAATATCTGCGAGCGCGGCATTGAGGGCCTCACCTGCACCGTGACCACGGCGCGGAACACCTACCCCCTGAACATCCCGTCACCGGGCCGGTTTATGATCTACTCCGCCGCCATGGGCGTAGCCATCGGCGAGTACCTGGGCCTCACCAAGGACGAGATCATCCGTGGCGTGGCGGCCTACACCCCCACCGGCTCCCGGATGCACCTGATCCCCCGGCCCGAGGACCGTCTCATCATCGACGACTGCTACAACGCCAACCCCCAGGCCATGGCCGCGGCCCTGCGCCTGCTGGCCGCCACCGACTGCCCCCGCCGCATGGCCGTGCTGGGGGACATGGGCGACCTGGGGGGCCTCTCTCCCAAGGCCCATCGGGACATCGGCCTGTTATTAAATGAATTGAAACTGAACTGCGTGGTGACCGTCGGCCCCTGGATGGCCCACCTGGCCGCCGCCGCCCAGGGCAATGTCTATCACTTTGACACCCTGGAGCAGTCCCTTGAGGCCCTCCGCCGGGAGTTCACCCCCGGCACCGTGGCGCTGGTGAAGGCCTCTCACGCCATGCACTTTGAAAAAATCGTTGAGGAATTGGAAAAAGCATGATCGACATTGGTGTCTCGGGACTTGTGAAGTCCTTCGACCTGGAAAAGAAAATATTGGACGGCCTCACCTTTCAGATCGACACCGGCGAGCGGGTGGGCATTTTGGGCCGCAACGGGGCCGGGAAGACCACCTTTTTCAAAATTCTCACCGGTGAGCTGGACTATGACGAGGGTGAGGTGTTTGTGGCCCCCGGCAAGCGCCTGGGTCTCATTTCGCAAATTCCCGTCTACCCGCCGGAGTACACCGTGGAGGATGTGCTGCGCACCGCCTTTTCCCGCATGGAGCGGCTGAAAACCGAGATGGACGCCCTGGCCGAGCAAATGGCCGCCGGGGACAGCGGCGCCGCCACCTTAAAGCGCTATGGCGACCTCTCCGCCCGGTTCGAGGGCCTGGGCGGCTGGGACACCGACACCGCCGTCAGCAAGGTGGCAAACGGCCTCACCATTGACAGCTCCATGCGCAGCCGCCTTTTCTCCGAGCTCTCCGGCGGCGAAAAGACCCGGGTGAACCTGGGCCGCCTGATTTTGGAGGACACCGACATCCTCCTGCTGGACGAGCCCACCAACCACTTGGACCTCCAGGCCACCGTCTGGCTGGAGGAGTACATCTCCAAGTTTCGCGGCACCGTCCTCACCATCTCTCACGACCGCTATTTTCTAGACCGCACCGTCACCCGCATCATCGAAATTGCCGATGGCAAGGCGGAGTTTTACAGCGGAAATTACAGCTTCTACGCCGTGGAAAAGGAGCGCCGCTATCAGGAGCGCATGAAGCAGTATCTCAAGGAGCAGGCCAAAATTCAGCAATTGGAAAAGGCCGCCGAGCAGATGCACCTGTGGGCCTTCATGGGCAACGACGCCCTGCACAAGCGGGCCTTCTCCATGGAAAAGCGCATCGAGCGTATGCGCACCACGGCCAAACCCACCAAGGCCAAAAAGATGAACGCCCAGTTTGCCAGCCGTGAGTTTCGCGGCGACGAGGTGCTCCAGCTTCGGGGTCTTACGAAGTCCTTTGGAGACAGGACGCTGTTCTCCGACATCTATCTTCGCGTAGAGCCTGGCGAGCGCATCGCCCTCCTGGGCGAAAACGGCACCGGCAAAACCACGCTTCTCAACATGATCGTGGGCACCGAGCGCCCAGACAGCGGCTCCATCCGCCAGGGCCCCGCCGTGGTCACGGCATACCTGCCCCAGATCATCCGCTTTGACCACCCGGAGCGGAGCCTCCTTGACACCATGCTCTACGAAAAAAAGGGCATGACCGCCCAAAGCGCCCGCAACCGCCTGGCCCAGTACCAGTTCCAGGGGGAGGATGTGTTCAAGAGCGTGTCGTCCCTGTCCGGCGGCGAGCTTTCCCGCCTGCGCCTGTGCATGCTCATGGACGAGCAGACCAACTTCCTGATTTTGGACGAGCCCACCAACCACCTGGACATCGCCGCCCGGGAGTGGATCGAGGAGGCCGTGGAGGCCTTCGACGGCACCCTGCTCTTCGTCAGCCACGACCGCTACTTCATAAACCGCTTTGCCACCCGTATCTGGGAGCTCTCCGGCGGCACCATCACCGACTATCCCATGGGCTTCACCCAGTACCGATCTGTCAAGGCCCAGGAAAAGCAGGAGCCCCCGGCCCCCAAGGAGAAAAAGGCCGACACCCGCCCCGCCAAGGGCAACCGCTCCCAGCAGGCCGCTCGGCGGCAGTTGACCATCTGCGAGAATAGTATATCTAAATTAGAGTCGGAGATCGCCGACCTGGATAACGAAATGCAGCAGGTGGGCCGGGACCCGGACAAGCTGGCCCAGGTCTACGCGAAAAAATTGGAAACGGAAAACGCCCTGCAGGAGCACATGGCCCGCTGGGAGGAGCTGAGCCTGCAAGTAGAGGAAATTTGACCTAACAGAAAGGAGCGCACAGCCGTGAGCGACATTTTGTGTGTATATTATTCCCGCACTGGGAGAACAGAGCAGACCATGGGCGAGATTGCCCAGGCCCTGGAGGCGGAGCTGGTGAAGATCGAGGACGGCCAGGACCGCAGCAAGCTCCGGGGCTACCTGCACTCGGGCCTGGAGGCCATGAGCAAGAAGCTCTGCCCCATCCAGCCCGTGCAGACGGAGCGGTCCTTAAACGAATACCGCCTGGTCATCATTGGCACCCCCGCCTGGGCGGGCCGCTGCGCCAGCCCCGTCAAGAGTTTTTTGGCCCAAAACGCCGAAAATCTCCCCCTGGTCTCCTGCGTGGTCACCCGCAGCGGCTCCGACCGCTGCGAGGATGTGCTGGCCCACATGGCGACATTTCTCAAGCGCATGCGCCTGACAGATGTCTCTCTGCGCCCGGGCGACGAGGGCTACGAGTTCTGGCGGGATAAATTCATCCAGGACACCAAAAACGCCCTGGGCCTGTAAGAAACTATGATGGAAGAAAAATTGAGCCGCGCCGCCCTGCGCCTGCAAGAGGTGGAGCTGCTTCTCTCCCAGCCGGAGGTGTACGCCGACCCCGCCCGCCTGCGGGACCTGACCCGGGAGCAAAAGGAGCTGACCCCGGTTGTCCAGGCGTATAACGCCCTCACCGCCGCCCGCTCCGCCCAAAGGGAAGCCGAGGCCATGCTCTCCGACCCGGAACTGCACGACCTGGCCCGGGAGGAGCTGCACCGTGCCAAGGCGCGTCAGGAGACCCTGACGGAGGAGCTTCGCCTCCTGCTCCTGCCCCGTGACCCGGACGATGACCGCAGCGTGGTCTTAGAGCTTCGGGCCGGCGTGGGCGGGGAGGAGGGGGCCCTGTTTGCCGCCGACCTTCTGCGCATGTACCTGCTCTACGCCGACAGCCACGGCTGGCAGACCGACATAGTCCACCGCAGCGACACGGAGCTGGGCGGCGTGAAGGAGGCCACCCTCACCGTGGAGGGCCCCGGGGTCTACGCCCGCCTCAAGTTCGAGGGCGGCACCCACTGCGTCAAGCGCATCCCGGAGACGGAGAGCGGGGGCCGCATCCACACCTCCACCGCCACCGTGGCCGTGCTGCCCGAGGCGGAGGAGACGGAGGTGGACATCTCCCCCGAGGACCTGCGCATCGACACCTACCGCTCCGGCGGCGCCGGGGGCCAGCATGTGAATAAGACTGAGTCCGCCATCCGCGTCACCCACCTGCCCACGGGCCTGGTGGTGGAGTGCCAGGACGAGCGCAGCCAGTATAAAAATAAGGACCGCGCCCTGAAAATTCTCCGCTCCCGGCTCTATGCCCGTCGGCAGGCGGAGAGCGACGCCGCCCGGGCCGCCCAGCGCAAAAGCCAGGTGGGCGGGGCCGAGCGCTCCGAGCGCATCCGCACCTACCGCTTCCAGGAGAAGATCGTGGTGGACCACCGCCTCGCAGGCGACAGCAAAAGTTATCCCCTCGGCCCGGTGCTGGACGGGGACCTGGACGTCCTTTTAGACGCCCTCGCCGCCCGGCAGCAAGCCGAGAAATTATTACAGCAAGCCAACACCTAAAAAATCGAAGTAAGGAGGAAACGATGATGTTGACACAGAGAAAAATGCAGTATGATAAGGCCGGAGCCAAGGTGGCCGAGGCCCTGAACAAGCGCTATTTTGAGGCGTATTATTGCTCCGACCGCGCTGCGGCCCTAAAGAAGATCCTGGAGCTGATCCCCCAGGACCATGTGGTCTCCTGGGGCGGCGCCACCACCGTGGACGAGCTGGGCGTCAAGGAGGCTCTGCGTCAGCGGGGCCAGGCCGTCATCGACCGCGACACCGCCAAGGACGCCCAGGAGCGTCAGCAGATGCTCAAGCAGGCCCTCACCTGCGACACCTTCCTCATGGGCAGCAACGCCGTCTCCGCCGACGGCCAGCTGGTGAACATCGACGGCACCGGCAACCGCGTGGCCGCCCTCTGCTTCGGCCCCACCCAGGTGGTGGTGGTAGCGGGCATGAACAAGGTGGCCGGGGACCTGGACGGCGCCATGCGACGGGCCCGCGAAGTGGCCGCCCCCATGAACGCCCAGCGCTTCCCTCTGAAAACACCCTGCGTTGCAAACGGCCTCTGCGCCGACTGCAAGGGCCCCGACAGCATCTGCGCCCAGATCGTCACCACCCGTATGTGCAAGCCCGCCGGGAGAATCAAAGTCGTCCTGGTCGGTGAGGATTTAGGATTCTAACACCTGGCGAAAAATCTTCGATTTTTCTGCCAAAAGGCTTGCAGCCTGCTGCACGCATAATTTTGCCGCATAGCGGCAACATTCCAAACTTGCAGTCTGAGAGGTATTTTTCCCCACGCGCATGTCGCGGTGAAAAATGATTTCAATTTTTTGCGCCTGCGGGCGCAAACTCTGCGAGGTTTTTTATGAGACGATTTACTTGTTAGTGGTATATAAAGAAGGAAGTAATTTGAAAACAAGGGTATTTCACCCCGAAAACGGGAAAAATGAAATAAACGAAGCGGCAGACATCCTCCGCTCCGGCGGCCTGTTGGGCATCCCCACGGAAACGGTCTACGGCCTGGGCGCCAATGCCCTGAACGAGGACGCGGTGCTGCACATTTTCCAGGCCAAGGGCCGCCCCCAGGATAACCCCCTCATTCTCCATGTGCCGGATGTCACCTGGCTGGAGCGCTACTGCGCCCAGGTGCCGGACACGGCCTACCGCCTGGCGGAGGCCTTTTGGCCCGGCCCTCTGACCATGATCCTGCCCAGACGCCCCATCGTCCCCCTGCGCACCACCGGGGGCCTTGACACCGTGGGCGTCCGCTGCCCCGACCACCCCGTCACCCGCGCCATTATCCGGGCGGCGGGGGTCCCCGTGGCCGCCCCCAGCGGCAACACCTCTGGCCGTCCCAGCCCCACCAATGCGGCGGATATGCTGGAGGATATGGACGGGAAGATAGACGGCATCGTGGACGGCGGCCCGTGTCGGGTGGGGGTGGAGTCCACCATCATCGACCTCACCGTCACGCCCCCCCGGCTCCTGCGCCCCGGCGGTCTGCCCCTGGAGGACCTGCGCCGCATTTTGGGCGAGGTGGCCGTGGATAAGGCCGTGACGCAGAAGGTCACGGGCAGCGAGCCCCCCCGGGCCCCGGGCATGAAGTACCGCCACTACGCTCCCCACGCCCCGGTCACAGTGGTCGCCGGTGCCCCCACCCGCAGCGCCGCCTATATCCGCGCTATGCTGCAAGCAGGGGAGGGGGTCATCTGCTTCGAGGAGTACAAGGCCCTCTTTTCCGGTCACGAGGTGCAGTCCCTGGGCGCGTCCGATGACCCCGCCCAGCAGGCCCACCGGGTCTTTGACGCCCTCCGCCGGTTCGACAGCACATCGGTCACCTCCATCTACGCCCAGTGCCCCGACGACACCGGCCTGGGCCTGGCCGTGGGCAATCGCCTGAAAAAGGCTGCAGGCTTTCACATCGTGGACGCCGACCGCCTCCCCCAGGCGGCCATCGGCCTCACCGGCGGCACCGGCAGCGGCAAGACCAGCGCCCTCCGCGCCCTGGAGCGTCTGGGCGGAAAGATCATCGACTGCGACGCGGTCTATCACCGGGAGCTGCGCCAAAACCCCGCCCTCCGGGCTGACATCACCGCCGCCTTCGGCGATGTGTTCACCGGGGCGGAGTTGGACCGCCAAAAGCTGGGCACCGTGGTCTTTTCCGACCCCGCCGCCCTGGGCCGCCTCAACGAAATCGTCTATTTCCACCTCCTCCCGGTGATACGCCGGGAGATGCAGGGTCATCTCATCGTGGGCCTGGACGCCATCAACCTCTTTGAAAGCGGCCTGGCCGCCCTGTGTGCCGCCACCGTGGGCATCCTGGCCCCCCGGGAAGACCGGGTCCGACGCATCATGGTCCGGGACGGCATCACCGAGGACTACGCCCGCCTGCGCATGGCCGCTCAGCCCCCGGACGAATATTACACCGCCCATTGCAGCCACATTCTGGAAAACCGCGCCCAAACGCCCCAGGAATTTGAAGTGGCCGCCGAACAATTTTTCAAAAAACTGATTCAGGAGGTATTCACCCATGAATGACGAGAGAAAGGCCCAGCGGGAAAATCTGCTGAGCCAGCATAAAAACGGCTACGACCGCGTCCCCGCCCAGGAAATCCCGGCCATGGAGCGCTATTGCAGCCTCTATAAAACCTTTCTGCACCAGGGCAAGACCGAGCGCGAGTGCGCCCACCGGGCCATTGAGCTTGCCGAAAAGGCGGGCTTCAAGCCCTATGAGCGCGGCATGGAGCTAAAGCCCGGCGCCCGCATTTACCGCCTCAACCGGGGCAAAAGCGTCATGCTGGCCGTCATCGGCAAGCAGAGCCTGGAAAGCGGCGCGCAGATCGTGGCCGCCCACATCGACTCCCCCCGCCTGGACCTGAAGCCCAACCCCCTGTATGAAGACAGCGAGCTGGCCTTTTTCAAGACCCATTACTATGGCGGCATCCGCAAGTACCAGTGGGTCACCATCCCCCTGGAACTCCACGGCGTGGTGGCCAAGAAGGACGGCGCCGTGGTGGAGGTGAAGCTGGGCGAGGGCGATGAGCCCAAGTTCGTCATCACCGACCTCCTGCCCCACCTGGGCGGCGAGCAGGGCAAAAAGCCCCTGAACGAGGCCGTTCCCGGCGAGAGCCTGAACATTCTCCTGGGCTCCTGCCCCTCCGGCGAGGAGGACGAGAAGGACCGTGTGAAGATGCAGATCCTGGAGAAGCTCTATGAGAAGTACGGCATCACCGAGGACGATTTTACCTCCGCTGAGCTGGAGGCCGTCCCCGCCGCTGCCCCCACGGACATCGGCCTGGACGCCAGCCTCATCGGTGCCTACGGCCATGACGACCGTGTCTGCGGCTTCGCGGCCCTGCAAGCCATTTTGGAGCTGGCGGAGCCTGAAAAGACCGCCGTTTGCATGCTGGCCGACAAGGAGGAGATCGGCTCCATGGGCGTCACGGGCATGCAGTCCGCCGCCTTTGATACCTTCCTCCACGATCTGTGCGACGGCCAGGGCGTCCCCCTGCGGGCCTGCTATGAAAACGCCTTCTGCCTCTCCTGCGATGTGACGGCGGCCTACGACCCCAACTTCCCCGAGGTCTTTGAAAAGCGGAACGCCGCCTTCGTCAACCACGGCGTGGGCCTGTGCAAGTATACCGGCGCCCGTGGTAAGTCCGGCGCCTCCGACGCCTCGGCGGAGACGGTGGCCTATGTCCGCCGCATCCTGGATGAAGCGGAGGTCCTCTGGCACATCTCGGAGCTGGGCAAGGTAGATGCCGGCGGCGGCGGCACCGTGGCCATGTACATGGCCAACCGCAATATAGCCACCCTGGACGCGGGCGTCCCCGTCCTGAGCATGCACGCCCCCTTCGAGACCGTAGCCAAGCTGGACTGCTATATGACCTATAAAGCCTGCAAAGCCATCTACGAAGCGGAGTAAAAAAGTAAGAATAAAAAGCAAAAGTAAAAAAACAAGGCCCTCCACCCCCGGAGAGCCTTGTTTTTTATAATTTAACGAAAAAAGCCTCCCCTGCGTAAGGACATTGTAGGGCGGGGTGACCACACCCCGCCGCTCGTTACCCGCTGCACCACTTGTAACCGTCCGTAGGGGCGACCCTCGCGGTCGCCCGCCCCACCGCACTACTTGTAACCGTCCGTAGGGGTCGGCGGTTGCCCACCGCTGTGCCAGCCGATTCCCGGCCACTGTTGTGGCCGCCAATCGGGGCACTTCCTCGAAACCGGCTCGCTTCATCTGCCACTGGCAGCGCTTCGCCGATTTCCCCGACGACCCGTCCCACCGCCCCACCAATAAACCGTCCGTAGGGGCGGGGTTCTACCCCGCCCGCTTCCATGCACCCCTTGTCATGCGTAGGGGTGGACGCCCCTGTCCGCCCGCCGGACTTGCACGGCACTTCTTGAAATGCGTAGGGCGGGGTGCCCTCACCCCGCCGCCCGGACTTGCACAACACTTCTTGCCAAAAAACATGTCATTGCGAGACCAGCGCGAACGCTGGTCGTGGCAATCCGTAACCCCGTCCCCATAAAAAGGCTCCCCTGCGCAAGGGGAGCGCGAAGCGCCTGAGGGGTCGGCCCCGGCACCTCTTGTAAAGCAAAAAACGGCGGGGCCCACGCCCCGCCGCTCCACAATTCTTATAACTCGTCACTTTCTCTCCAGCGCCGCCGCCACAAACCCCCAAAACAGCGGGTGCGGCCTATCCGGCCTGCTGAGAAACTCCGGGTGGAACTGACACCCCACATACCACGGGTGCCCCGGCACCTCCATGATCTCCACCAACTGCCGATCTGGCGACAGCCCCGCCAGCCGCAGCCCCGCCGCCTCCAGCTCCGGCCGAAACTGGTTGTTCACCTCATAGCGGTGCCGGTGCCGCTCAAAAATCTCCGGCGCCCCGTAGGCCTCCCGGGCCCGGCTCCCCTCCGTCAGCACGCAGGGGTAGCGCCCCAGCCGCATGGTGCCGCCCTTGGCCGTCACGCCCACCTGCTCGGGCATCAGGTCGATGACCGGGTGCGCCGTCCGGGTGGTGAACTCCGTGCTGTCCGCGTCGTCCCACCCGGCCACATGCCGCGCAAATTCAATGACCGCCACCTGCATCCCCAGGCAGATGCCCAAATACGGCACCCGGTTCTCCCGGGCATATCGGGCCGCTGCGATCATGCCCTCAATGCCCCGGTCGCCGAAGCCCCCGGGCACCAGCACGCCCCCGCAGCCCGCCAACTTCTCCGCCGCGTTCTCCTCCGTCAGGGTCTCCGAGTCCACCCAGCGGATGTCCACCTTGGCGTCGCAGGCCGTCCCCGCGTGAAACAGCGACTCCACCACGCTGAGATAGGCGTCGTGCAGCCCCGTGTATTTCCCCACCAGGGCAATTTCCACCTTCCGGTGCGCCCCCAAAATTTTCTCCACCATGGCCCGCCAGGCCGTCATGTCCGGCACGCCGCTGCCCAGTCTCAGCTTGCGGCACACCGCCGCGCACAGGCCCTCCTTTTCCAGCAGCAGCGGCACCTGATACAGCGTAGAGGCGGTGGTGTTGGCGATAACGCAGTCCGCCTCCACATTGCAAAACAGCGCGATCTTCCGCCGAATGTCCGCCGTCAGGGGGCTGTCCGTCCGGCACACCAAAATGTCCGGCTGAATGCCGATGCTCAGCAGCTCCTTCACCGAGTGCTGGGTGGGCTTGCTTTTGAGCTCCCCGCTGCCGGGGATGGACACCACCAGCGGCACATGGATATAAAGCACATTTTCCTTGCCCTTTTCCGCCGCCACCTGCCGAATGGCCTCCAAAAACGGCTGGCTCTCAATGTCGCCCACGGTGCCGCCGATCTCCGTGATGACCACATCCGTCTGCCCGTCGTCCATGGCGTACACCCGGCTCTTGATCTCGTCGGTCACATGGGGGATTATCTGCACCGTGCCGCCCAAATAGCCCCCCTGGCGCTCCCGGTTCAGCACGCTCCAGTAAATTTTCCCCGAGGAAATGGAGGAGTTAGCGTCCAGCGCCTCGTCCACGAACCGCTCATAGTGCCCCAGGTCCAGGTCCGTCTCCGCCCCGTCGTCGGTGACAAAGACCTCCCCGTGCTGGTAGGGGCTCATAGTCCCCGGGTCCACATTGAGATACGGGTCGAATTTCTGGTTCTTCACCCGCAGCCCGCACTGCTTTAGAAGCCGCCCCAGAGACGCTGCGCAAATGCCCTTTCCCAGGCCCGAAACAACGCCCCCGGTGACAAAAATATACTTCATCGTAATACCTCCCCAAAACGCATGCTCGACATTCAAAATAAAAAAACACCCATAAAAAGCGGAGGCGATCCCCCCAAATATGGACGAATCGCAGCCACAAACCTATAAATTTCAAAGCGATCGTCCGCCCGAAAAAATATGCTCCGATTCTACCGCCTCAGCCCCCATCCGTCAATATCCCAACTGCCGAATCTGCCCCCGCCCCGCCAAAAAAACCTCGTACTATCTGACGAAATTTTCCCCCGAGCCAAAATAACCCTTGCAATCCCCCCGCCATCGCAGTATCCTAAGACTGGCCTCTCTCTCCCGGCGGCCATTTTTATGCCCCAAAACCAACACCCCCAGCCCCACCCGGGGCTGTATTTTTTTTGCCCAAAAACCCCAAAAAAAGGCTCCCCTGCGTAAGGGGAAATCGCCGAAGCGCTGCCAGTGGCAGAAGAAGCGAGGCGATTTCGAGGAAGTGCCCCGATTGGCGGGCACGACGGTGGGCAGGCTGTCACGGCGAAGCCGTGACTGAGGGGTCGGCTACCGCACTACTTGTAACCGTCCGTAGGGGCCGATGACCCTGTTGCGGTGCCCAAAATTTCCGCGCTACCTTACGGCGGACGCTTGAAATTTTGACCGCGGCCACTCGCTCACTTCGCTTCATCTGCCACTGGCAGCGCTCAGTTCGCTCCCCACATCGGCCCGCCCGTAGCACCCCTTGCAACGCATCCGTAGGGGCGACCCTTGCGGTCGCCCGCCCCACCGCACTACTTGTACCCCTCCGTAGGGGCGGACGCCCCTGTCCGCCCGTCCGGTCTTGCACCGCACCCCTTGCAAAACCCCATGTCATTGCGAGGCCAGCGTTTGCGCTGACCTCGCAATCCGTAACCCCCACCCCAACCTCTTCTCTCTTCACTTTTCCCTATTACCTCGCATTTTCCCCCGTCTCAACAATTTCACTCCCCGTCAAATTCCTTTCAACTTTGTACACCATCACCAAAAAAATCCCCATATTTCTCCCACAACCCCATACATCTTCGTCAAAAAGTCAATATCCGCCCAAAGTTGAATCTTTTTGCACCCGGGTCAAAATTTCTTGGCTTGCAATTGCCCAAATTGCCCGCTACATTAAAGACAAAGGCACGGGCCCAAGTGCACAGCGAACCGAGAGAGGAGTGAATAACAAAAACAAAATGGAAAAGAACAAAATCAAAGCCAAGCTCAAAGCGGGCGAGCCCGTCATCGGCACCTTCGTCCGCATGTCCAGCATCTCCATGGAGATCCTGGGCCTCACCGGCTGGGACTTCGCCATCATCGACGCGGAGCACGGCGTGCATACCATGGAGGACATTTCCAATATGATCCGCGCCGCCAAGTCCGTTGGCCTCAGCCCCATCGTTCGCGTCCCCGGCACCAACCCCGTCAACGCCATGCGCTGCCTGGATGCCGGCGCCGAGGGCGTCCAAATTCCCCAGCTCACCTCCCTGGACCAGGTAGAGGAGGTAGCCAAGGCCTGCCGCTATCACCCCCTGGGCAACCGCGGCATGTGCAACTATGTGGCCGCCACCGGCTATTCCACCACCCCCTTTGACCAGCACATGAAGACCTCCAACGACGAGGTCCTCCTGGCCATCCATGTGGAAAACGCCTGGGCGGCGGAGAACATCGACAAGATTCTCGAGATTCCCGGCATCGATGTGGTGTTCTGCGGTCCCAATGATATGTCCGAGTCCCTGGGCGTCCCCGGCCAGATGCAGCACCCCAAGGTGGTGGCCCTGCTGGACAAGGTCTCCGAGGCCTGCCGCAAAAAGGGCGTGGCCACGGGCATTTTCGTCAAGACCCCCGACCTCATCGGCCACTGGCTGGAGCAGGGCTTCACCTACCTGACCTGCTCCACCGATGTGGGCATGTATGCCGACATTGCTAAGGAAAAAGCGGACGCCATGCGCGCTGAGCTCTCGAAGTTCGCCTGAATCCGCTCAAATTTGATTAGGAGGAAACACAATGAAGAAAGTCATCCAATGGATCAATTCCCACTTTGCCCTCACGCTGTTGGTCTCCGTGGTCATCGGCGTCTCCCTGGGCCTCATCCTGGGCGATTCCGCCAGCGTGCTGAAGCCCTTCGGAACCGTATTTACCCGCCTGCTGGTCATGATGGTGCCTGTCCTGGTGCTGTTTTCCATCAGCTCCTCCTTCGCCAACATCGGCGATGCCAAGAAGCTGAGCCGCTGGGGCGGAAAAGTTATCCTCTGGTTCCTGTTCACCACCACCATCGCTATCATCCTGGGCATCATCTGCGGTGAAATTTTCAAGCCCGGTGTCGGCGCCACCATCGCCGGCTATGAGGCCGTGACCGCCTCCGGCATTAGCGTTGATGATTATATTGAGTGGCTGCCCGCTAACTTCCTGGGCTGCATCGCCGAGGGCAACACCGTTCAGATCGTGTTCCTGGCTATGTTCATCGGTATCGCCGTTGTCACCATGAAGGACACCGACGAGACCAAGTCCGCCATCACCCGCTTCCTGAACCACGGCATGAGCCTGACCCTGAAGATCATCCAGGGCATCATGTACTACGCTCCCTTCGGCATCATCGGCCTCACCGCTTCCGGCGTCTCCAGCATGAAGGATTCCTTCATGGAGACCATGGGCAGCTTCCTCATTGCCTTCACCATCGCCTGGGCCGCCCAGATCATCATTTGCTACTTCGGTCTGCTGGCCGCTGTGGGTAAGGTCAATCCCTTCACCTTCACCAAGAAGATGTTCCCCGCGCTGATCACCGCGTTCACCACCACCAGCTCCTCCGGCACCCTGCCCATGACCCTGAAGTGCACCAAGGACCTGGGCGTGGACGACGAGATCGCCGACTTCGGTATCCCCCTGGGCTGCACCTTCAACATGGACTCTATGGGCATCCTGATCCCCCTGTACATCTTCCTGGGCATGGGCGTCATCGGCCAGACCCCCAATGTGGGCGACCTGTTCATCATGGTCATCATGGGTATCGCTTTCTCCGTGGGCTGCGCAGGTGTCCCCGGCGGCGGTATCGCCATCGCTGCCATCCTGATGGATGCCTTCGGCCTGCCCACTGAGTGCGTCGGCTGGATCGCCGCTTGCTTCTTCTACATCGATGCCGTCAGCACCCCCATGAACATCTGGGGCGACGCTGTCTGCTCCCTGATCGTTGCCAAGGGCGAGGGCCTGTTCGACAAAGAAAAGTTCAATAGTTAAACTCCTCAAGCCATACACTCCTAAAAAAGCCGTGGCTGCCACCCCCGTGGCAGCCACGGCGCACACCCCGAACAAATGCGTAGGGCGGGGTGTGGTCACCCCGCCCTACAATGTTGGCCCCCTTGCCTAAAGGGGGCTGTCGGCGAAGCCGACTGGGGGATTCTTCCCCCGGTCAACCCTCTCCATTACCCACCTGAAACGCCAATTCAAACGGCGGCAGCCTCCGCACATATTCCACAATGTGCTCCCCCAGCGCCTTCGTGGCCGGGGACGGCTCCATCCGGCTGCTCCGGATCAGCGACAGGTGCCGGTACTGCGGAGGGTTAAAGGAAAACGCCTGTATGTTCGCCCGCAGGGACTTCAGCACCAGCCGCCCCATGATGCAAAACCCCAATCCACTCTCCGCCAAAGCCACCAGGCTGGCGTCGTCCACGGAGGTAAAGGTGGTGCAGGCGGTGATGCCCATGTGCTTCGCCACCGGCAGCGCCTCCTCGCCGTAGTCCCCCAGGGAGATCATGTTGGGGAGCTTGCGCAGGTCGTCACTGACCACATAGGTGTGGTTCTGCGGCTCAAAATCCACGCTGGTGACGCACAGCATTTCGTCCTTGAAAATTTCCGTGACCTCCAGGTCCACCGCCTCCACATACCCGGCAATGGCCAGGTCGATCTCGTTGGAGCGGAGCTTCGTCAGAAGCTGGGAGTTGCAGAATCCGCTGGTCACCTCCACGGTGATACCCGGGAATTTTTCCCGGAAGGACTTCAAAATCCCCGGTATCCAGTTGATGCAGGTGCTGGAGCAGGTGCCCAGCTTCACCTTTCCCGAGGAAAGCCCGTTGATGCCCCGCACCATCTCGCCGAACTGCTGGTCTGCCTGTATCACATTCTGCGCGTAAGGCAGCAGCATTTCCCCGGCGCTGGTCAGCGCCCAGTTGTTGTTTCCCCGGAAAAAGAGGGGCACGCCCAGCTCCTTCTCAATTTTGGACAGGTTGTGGCTCACGGCGGATTTCGTCAGGTGCAGCTTGTCCGCTGCGGTGGTGACGCTTTTGCACTCCGCCACAGTCAAAAAATTGATGTAATCAAAGATCGTCATGGATGTCCCTCCGTTCGCGCTCAGACAAAAAATGAAACCCTTGCAGTATCGTTCTCAAAACCTATTATATGCGGGCCGAACCGAGTATGCAAGAAAAACTATGAAAAATTACCGTTAAGAGAATACTTATACTATTATTTGCAACAAAACAACCATTTTAGAAAACGAGGTGCCGATATGAAACACAAAGCAGTTATGGACGGCAATACCGCCGCCGCCTATGCCTCTTACGCTTTTACCGAAGTCGCAGCCATTTTCCCCATCACCCCCTCCTCCCAGATGGCCGAGGTGGTGGACGAATGGGCGTCCCAGGGCAAGAAGAACCTGTTTGGCGAGCCTGTGAAGGTCATTGAGATGCAGTCCGAGGCCGGTGCCGCCGGTACCTGCCACGGCTCCCTCCAGGCCGGTGCGCTCACCACCACCTACACCGCCTCCCAGGGCCTGATGCTCATGATCCCCCCCATGTTCCGCATTGCCGGTGAGCATGTGCCGGGTGTCTTTCATGTCTCCGCCCGCACCGTGGCCCAGAACATGTGGGCCATCTACGGCGACCATTCCGATGTCATGACCTGCCGCTCCATCGGCCAGGCCATGCTGGCCTCTGCCAGCCCCCAGGAGGCCATGGACCTGGGCGTGGTGGCGCATCTGTCCGCCATCAAGGCCCGCCATGCCTTCATGCACTTCTTCGACGGCTTCCGCACCTCCCACGAGATGCAGAAAATTGATGTCCTGGATTACGAGGACCTGCGTCCCCTGGTGGATTTCGACCAGATCGACGCCTTCCGCCGTAACAGCCTGAACCCGGAGCACCCCTGCATCCGCGGCACCACGGCCACCGGCGAGACCTTCTTCCAGGGCCGGGAAGCCTCCAACGAACATTATAACGCCATCCCCGGCATCGTGGCCCACTACATGGATGAGATCAACAAGCTCACCGGCCGCCACTATGCTCCGTATGAATATTACGGCGCCCCCGACGCCACCGAGTGCGTGGTAGCCATGGGCTCTGGCGCCGAGACCCTCCGGGATACCGTGGACTATCTCAACGCCCATGGCCGCAAGGTGGGCATGATCTCCGTCCACCTGTTCCGCCCCTTCTCCGCCGAGTATTTCCTGAAGTCCCTGCCCGAGACCGTCACCCGCGTGGCCGTCCTGGACCGCACCAAGGAGTCCGGCTCTGCGGGCGAGCCCCTGTACCTGGATGTGAAGTCCGTCCTGGTGGATTCCGGCCGTACCTTCCACGCCATCGTGGGTGGCCGCTTCGGCCTCTCCGGCAAGGACACCACCCCCGGCATGATGAAGGCCGTCTACGACAATCTCCTGACCCCCAAGCCCAAAAACAGCTTCACCATCGGCATCGACGACGATGTGACCTTCACCTCCTTGCCCTACCAGGAGATCAACACCGACACCCCGGGCCAGGTCTCCTGCAAGCTCTGGGGCGTAGGCGGCGACGGCACCGTGGGCGCCAACAAAAACTCCGTGAAGATCATCGGCGACGCCACCGAAAAATATACCCAGGCGTACTTCTACTATGACGCCAAGAAGTCCGGCGGCGTCACCCAGAGCCACCTGCGCTTTTCCGATGAGCCCATCCACGCCACCTACCTGGTCCAGTCCGCCGACTTTGTGGCCGTCCACAACGCCGCGTACCTGGAGAAGTTCGATGTTGCCAAGGAGCTGAAGCCCGGCGGCGCGTTCCTGCTGAACTGCCACTGGACCGACGCCGACCTGGAGCAGCACCTGCCCGCCTCCCTCAAGCGTCAGCTGGCCGCTAAGAAGGCTCGCTTCTACACCATCGACGCCTCCGACATCGCCCTGAAGCTGGGCCTGGGCAACCGCACCAACACCGTCCTCCAGGCCGCCTTCTTCAAGCTGGCCGACATCATCCCCATGGATGTGGCCGTGTCCGCCATGAAGGACGCCATCAAGAAGACCTACCTGGTCAAGGCCGGCCAAAAGGTGGTAGACCTGAACTGCGCCGCCGTGGACGAGGGTGTGAACGCCCTGCACCAGGTGACTATCCCCGAAAGCTGGCTCACCGCCACCGACGACGCAGCCGCCGCCCCCGTGAAGCACGACTTCGCCAATGACCTCATCATCCCCATGAACCAGATGCAGGGCGACAAGCTCCCGGTGTCCCTCTTCAAGAAATACGGCACCGTGGACGGCACCTGGCCCAGCGGCACCTCCGTCTACGATAAGCGCACCGACGCCGTCCTCCTGCCCAAGTGGGACGCGGAGAAGTGCATCCAGTGCAATCAGTGCTCCATGGTCTGCCCCCACGCGGCCATCCGCGCCTTCCTCCTGACGGACGAAGAGTGCGCCGCCGCCCCCGCGTCTTTGGAGACCGTTCCCGCCCGTGGCCTGGGCGCTTACCGCTACCGCATCCAGGTCTCTCCCTTCGATTGCCTGGGCTGCGGCCAGTGCGCCACCAGCTGCCTCTCGAAGGACAGCGCCCTGACCATGGTCCCCACCGACACCATGCTCCCCGAGCGCGACAACTGGACCTACGCCGTGGACCATGTTTCCATCAAGGAGGACGCGGCCAATAAAAAGACCGTCAAGGGTCTCCAGTTCTCCACCCATTACTATCAGTTCCCGCCCGCCTGCGCAGGCTGCGGCGAGACCGCCTATGTGAAGATGGTCACCCAGCTCTTCGGCGACCGTATGTACATCGCCAACGCCTCCGGCTGCACCGCCGCCCACGGCGGCTGCCTGCCCAGCACGCCTTACTGCAAGGATAAGCGCGGCTTCGGCGCTCCCTGGGAGCAGTCCCTGTTCGAGGATAACGCCGAGTTCGCCTTCGGCTTCCTCCAGGCCCACGACACCCTCAACACAGAGCTGGTCCACGCCGTGGAGGAGGTAGAGAAGTCCGGCACCGCCGCCGATGCCTGCCGCGCCTACTTAGACGGCCGCCTGGATGCCGCCGTCAGCCGCGCCGTCACCGACGACCTGCTGTCTGCCCTGCGCTCTGCCAACGCCACCGGCGAAACGGCGGAGAAGATCGCCTTCATCCTCAACAATTCCGAGTTCCTCAGCAAGAAGTCCGTCTGGGCCTTTGGCGGCGACGGCTGGGCCTACGACATCGGCTTCGGCGGCCTGGACCATGTGCTGGCGGCCAATCAGGACATCAATATGCTGGTCATGGATACCGAGGTCTATTCCAACACCGGCGGCCAGGCCTCCAAGGCCACCAACATGGGCGCCACCGCTCAGTTCGCCGCCGCAGGCAAGCGCACCAAGAAGAAGGACTTGGGCAAGATGCTCATGAGCTACGGCTACATCTATGTGGCCCAGGTAGCCATGGGTGCCGACCCCAACCAGACCCTCAAGGCCATCCGGGAGGCGGAGTCCTATCCCGGCCCCGCCGTGGTCATCGCCTACGCCCCCTGCACCGCCCACGGTATTCGCGGCGGCATGAGCGGGGCCCAGCAGGAGATGAAGCGCGCCGTGGAGGCGGGCTACTGGACCCTGTACCGTTACGATCCGCGCCTGGCCCGGGAGGGCAAGAACCCCTTCCAGTTGGACAGCAAGGCTCCCACCGCCGACTATCAGGCGTTCCTGCGCAGCGAGCGCCGCTTCGCCGCCATGGAGACCAAGTTCCCCGAGAAGGCCGCTGAGCTCTTCAGCCGCGCCGCCCAGGACGCCAAGGAGCGCTACGAGTCCTACCTGGAGATGAGCGAAAAACAGTAATGCGTTGATATGGGGTGGGGCGGTGCGCCGCTCCACCCCAGGAAAGGAATTGCCAATGAAAACCGCACAGGAGTATAAAGACAGCCTCCGCAGCCGGAATATCAAGGTCTACCTGAAAGGCGAGCTGCTGGACCCCAAGACCCTCATCGACCACCCCTTCATCCGCGGCCATGTGAATTCCGCCGCCATGACCTACGCCCTGGCGGGCACCAAGGAATATGAAGACCTCATGACCGCCACCTCCCACCTGACGGGCAAGAAAATAAACCGCTTCACCCACATCCACCAGTCCGCCGACGACCTGGTGAAAAAGGTGAAGATGCTGCGCACCATCTCCCAAAAGACCGGCACCTGCTACCAGCGCTGCGTGGGCTTCGACGCCATGAACGCCACCTACACCGTCACCTATGAAATTGACCAGGCCATGGGCACCAATTATCACGAGCGCTTCAAAAAATATTTGGAGTATGTGCAAGAAAATGATATAATGGTGTCCGGCTCCATGACCGATGTGAAAGGCGACCGCAGCCTCCGCCCCGGCCAGCAGAAGGACCCGGATATGTTCGTCCATGTGGTGGAGAAGCGGGAAGACGGCATCGTCATTCGCGGTGCCAAGGCCCACATGACCGGCATGGTCAACAGCCACGAAATGCTCATCATGCCCACCATGGCTATGAAGCCCGAGGAGGCCGACTACGCCGTCTGCTGCGCCCTGCCCGTGGATGCCCCCGGCGTCCTGCACATCTTTGGCCGCCAGACCAATGACGACCGCAAGTGTGACGGCTCCGTAGACCAAGGCAACGCCCAGTACGGCATCGTGGGCGGCGAGTGCCTGACCATTTTGGAAAATGTCTTCGTCCCCTGGGACCGCGTGTTCATGTGCGGCGAGACCCAGTTCTCGGGCCTGCTGGTGGAGCGCTTCGCCTGCTACCACCGGGCCAACTACGGCGGCTGCAAGAGCGGCGTTTCCGATGTGGTCATCGGCGCGGCGGCCCTCATGGCCGACTTCAGCGGCTACGGCAAGGCCAGCCACATCAAAGAAAAGCTCAACGAGATGATCCACATGGAGGAAACGCTCTACGCCTGCTCCCTGGCCAGCTCCGCTGAAGCTAAGCCCACCCCCTCCGGGGCCTATTTCGTAGACCCCCTCCTGGCCAATGTGGGCAAGCATAATGTGACCAAACTCATTTATGATATAGACCGCCTGGCCCAGGACATCGGCGGCGGCATCATCGCCACCATGCCCTCCGAGTCCGATTTGAAGAACCCCGACATCGGCCACTATGTGGAAAAATACCTCCACGGCATCGAGGGCGTCTCCACCGAGGACCGTATGCGCATCGCCCGCCTCATCGAGAATATGACCGGCGGCACCGCCCTGGTGGAGTCCATGCACGGTGCAGGCTCCCCCCAGGCCCAAAAGGTCATGTATTCCAAGCTCTCCTCCCTGGAGCAGAAGAAGCAGTTTGCCGCCCATATCGCGGGCCTGAGCGGCTGCTCCGGCAACTGCGCCGACTGCGGCAAGTAAAATCATATTGAGGAAAAATACGAGGAAAAGGAGTTTCCCATCATGGATAAGCAAGTAAAAGTTTCCGCCCTGGCGGCCCACTATCCCGCCTCCGGCATCCGTAAAATGTTCGACCTGGCCTCCCACTATCCCGACGCCATCAAGCTCACCGTGGGCGAGCCCAATTTCGATACCCCCCAGTATGTCAAGGAAGCGGCCAAGGAGGCCATCGATGCCGGCATGGTCCACTACACCCCCAACGCCGGCATCGACGAGCTGCGCCAGGCCATCGCAAAGCGCTATGCCGCCAAGTATTGGGGGGGCTACACCGCCAATAATGTGGTGGTCACCTGCGGCGCCAACGAAGCCATCGCCCTGACCCTCTTCGCCCTGGTAGACCGTGGCGACGAGGTGCTGGTGGCCGACCCCTGCTACCCCAACTATTTCGGCCAGATCCAGGCCGTGGGCGCCTCCGTTGTGAAGGTCCCCACCAGCGAGGAAAACGGCTTTGCCATGAAGGCCGCCGACATCGAAAAGGTCATCACCCCCAAAACCAAGGCCATTATTATCAACTCCCCCTGCAACCCCACCGGCGTGGTCATGAGCGAGGAAGATTTGCGCGAGGTGGCCAAGATCGTGGAGAAATACGACCTCTTCGTCCTCTCCGACGAGCCCTATGACGCCCTGGTCTACGACGGCGTGGAGGCTTTCTCCCTGGCCCAGATCCCCGAGGTGCGGGACAAGGTGTTCGTTCTCAACAGCTTCTCCAAGACCTACGCCATGACCGGCTGGCGCGTGGGCTATGTCATCGTCCCCGACGGCTACGCCATCCACTTCGCCCACCTGAACGAGGGCCTGGTCTCCTGCATTCCCGGCTTCATCCAGCACGCCGCCGCCGTGGCGCTTCAGAGCGACGAGTGCGTGAAGTCCATGCTGGCCGACTACACCCGCCGCCGTGACATCCTGGTGGACGGCATCAATGCCATCCCCGGCTTCTCCTGCCCCAAGCCCCGCGGCAGCTTCTACGCCTTCTGCAATATCAAGGCTTTCGGCAAGACCTCTCAGGAGTTCGCCGAGGAGCTTCTGACCAAGGCGGGCGTGGTGGTGGTCCCCGGCTCCGCCTTCGGCGACTGCGGCGAGGGCTACATCCGCCTGGTGTTCGCCAATTCCGATGAAAACCTGAAAGAGGCCGTCCGCCGCATCGCGGCCTATGTGCAGTCGGCCTATCCCAACCTTAAATAATCAGCAAAACAGGAGGTACAAAACCATGACCCAACGGACACTCACCCATCAGCAGGTGCTGGACATTCTGCCCCACCGTCCCCCCATGCTGCTCATTGACGAGGTAATTTCTCTGGAGCCCCTCAAGAGCATCCAGGCCAAGCTGACCATCGACCCCACCTGGGACCTTTTCCGGGGCCATTTCCCCGGCAGCCCCATTTTCCCCGGTGTCCTCTCCGTGGAGTGCATGGCCCAGGCCTCCGATATTATGATCATGACCGCCGAGAAATACGCCGGTCTCACGCCCCTCTTTGCCTCCATTGGCGAGGCCAAGTTCCTCCGGGGCATCCTCCCCGGCGATGTGGTCATCGCCACCGCCGAAGTGGCGGAGATCAACGAAGCCAAGGCCAAGATCGTCTGCCGCGCCCAGCTCCATAAGGAAAACGGCGACCTGGCCGCCTCCGCCACCGTCACCATCGCCATGCGCTGAAATATCGAGCCAAAGAAAGGATACAATTATGGATTTTACCCTGAATCGTGAGCAGGAACTGATCCGCAAAATGATCGCGGCCTTTACGGAGAACGAAGTCAAGCCCATCGCGGCGGAGATCGACCGTACCCATGAATATCCTGCTGCCAATATCGCCAAGCTCTTCCGCCTGGGCGTCATGGGCATGACCGTGCCCCGCCAGTACGGCGGCGCGGGAGCCGACCAAATTTCCGCCGCCATCGTCACCGAGGAGCTGGCCAAGGCCTGCGCCTCCACCAGCGACATCGTGGCCGGCCACACCCTCTGCTGCGTGCCCATCCTGGAGCACGGCACCGAGGCCCAGAAGCAGAAGTACCTCCCCATGCTCACCACCGGCGGCGTCCTGGGCGGCATGGGCATCACCGAGCCCAACGCCGGTTCCGACGCCTCCAAGTCCCAGACCGAGGCCCGCCTGGAGGGCGACCACTATGTCATCAACGGCAGCAAAATTTTCATCACCAACGGCCCCGAGGCCGGCATCTTCGTCATCTTCGCCATGACGGATAAAAGTAAGGGCACCAAGGGCCTCTCCGCCTTCATCATCGAGAACACCTTCCCCGGCTTCTCCGTGGGCAAGATCGAGAACAAAATGGGCCTCCACGGCGTCCACACCTCCGAGATCGTCTTCCAGGACATGATCGTCCCCAAGGAAAATCTCCTGGGTCCCGAGGGCAAGGGCTTCAAGATCTGCATGCAGACCCTGGACACGGGCCGCATCGGCATCGCCGCCCAGGCCCTGGGCATTGCCGAGGGTGCCATGGCCGAGGCCATCGAGTACACCAAGACCCGCACCCAGTTCGGCAAGCCCATCGCCAAGTTCCAAAACACCCAGTTCACCTTCGCCGATATGGCCCTGCGCTGCGAGTCCGCCCGCCTGCTCACCTACCAGGCCGCCGCCATGAAGGATTCCGGCAAGCGCTGCAGCAAGGAGGCCGCCATGGCGAAGCTCAGCGCCTCCGAGACCGCCATGTGGGTCACCACCAAGGCCGTCCAGATGTTCGGCGGCTACGGCTACACCAACGACTACCCCGTAGAGCGCATGATGCGCGACGCGAAGATCACGGAAATTTACGAGGGCACCAGCGAAATCCAGCGCATCGTCATCGCGGGCAGCCTGCTGTAATAGGAGGGAAGAGACATGAAAATTTTAGTTACTGTTAAGCAAGTTCCCGACACCAGCGGCAAGGTTGCTGTCAACCCCGATGGTACCCTGGACCGTGCGTCCATGCAGACCATCATCAACCCCGATG
>CAVJNL010000018.1:0-25498 GCA_963650985.1 Clostridium sp. CAG:413 | reverse complement strand
CGATCTTCTTGCCGGAGCACAGGTCGGGCAGATACTTCATCTTCTGCTCCTCGGTACCGTTCTCAAAAATGGGAGCGGCGCACAGGGAGGTGTGGGCGGAAACGATAACTGCGGTGGTGCCGCAGACCTTGGCCAGCTCCTCCACGCACATTGCATAGGACAGCACATCGCCGCCGGCACCGCCGTACTGCTTGGGGAAGTAAATACCCATCATACCCAGCTTTGCCATCTTCTCGACGGTTTCCATGGGGAAGCGCTCTTCCTCGTCGATTTCAGCAGCCAGGGGCTTTACTTCGTTCTCTGCAAACTCGCGATACATCTTGCGAACGAGCAGCTGTTCCTTAGTCAGATGGAAATCCATACTCTTTTCTCCTTTACCGAATTTTACTTTTTGTAATTAAAGATACCCTCGCCGGACTTCATGCCCAATTTCCCGGCGCGGACCATCTTACGGATCATGACATTTGCGCGATACTTGCTGTCGTGGGTCTCATTGAAGAGGACATCCATGATGTTCAGGACCACATCCCAGCCGATCAGGTCGCCCAGGTGCAGGGGGCCCATGGGGTGGTTGCAGCCCAGCTGCATAGCAATATCAATATCTTCCGCAGAAGCAACACCTTCCTGCAGAACGCAAACGCCTTCGTTGCAATAGGGGATGAGGATCTTGTTGACCACGAAGCCGGGAGCCTCGTTGACCACCACGGGGGTCTTGCCGATCTCCAGAGACAGGTTCTTGGTCCACTCGACCAGCTCGGCGGGAGTGTTGCCGCCGGCGATAACTTCAATGAGCTTCATGGCAGGCACGGGATTGAAGAAGTGCATGCCGATGAGGTTGTGTTTCAGGCCCTGAGCCATCTCGGTGATGGACAGAGAAGAGGTGTTGGTAGCAAACACGGCGTCCTCTTTGCACAGAGCGTCCAGCTTAGCCAGCAGTTCCTTCTTCACGGCCATGTTTTCAGCCACGCACTCGATGACCAGATCGGCATCGGCAGCAGCCTCGAACTCCTCCACCAGGACGCGGGACATGATGTCGTCGGCCACAGCCTGGTCCATCTTGCCCTTGGCAACCTTCTTAGCCAAAGAGGCAGCCAGCTTATCCTTATGGCGCTGTGCGCTCTGGACGCTGGAAGCATACATCAGAGCGGTGTGGCCCTTTGCTGCAAAAACCTGGGCAATGCCGCTGCCCATAGTGCCTGCGCCGAATACTGCGATTTTCATGATTGTTTTCCTCCTATTAAATATAATTGTTGGAAACGGTTTAATCATCAGGCCAAAGCCTGTTAATTAACTTATTTATTCTGGTAGGGCTCGTGCTTGCGCTTTTCCAGGAAAGCGGACATTCCCTCCTTCTGATCAGCGGTGCCGAAGCAGCTGCCGAACAGGTTCTCCTCGATGACCAAAGCATCGTCCATTTGGGCCTCCAGGCCGTCGTTGATGGCCTTTTTGCAGGCGCGGACGGCGATGGGCGCGTTCTTGGCGATGGCGGAAGCCAGCTTCTCCGCGGCGGGCATCAGCTCCTCCAGGGGATAGACTGCATTGACCAGGCCGATGCGCAGGGCCTCATCGGCCTTGATATTCTTGGC
Organism: Clostridium sp. CAG:413; assembly: GCA_963650985.1. Classification (GTDB taxonomy): domain Bacteria; phylum Bacillota; class Clostridia; order Oscillospirales; family Oscillospiraceae; genus Vescimonas. Next base: position 23,912 of record CAVJNL010000018.1, on the reverse strand, counting down.
GGAATAAATGAGCTGCTTGGCCATACCGGGGCTGACCAAACGTCCCAGGCGCTGGGTGCCGCCGAAGCCGGGGGTGATGCCCAGGCCCGTCTCGGGCTGGCCAAAGACGGCGGTATCGGCGCAGATGCGGATGTCGCAGCTCATGCTCAGCTCACAGCCGCCGCCCAGGGCGAAGCCGTTCACTGCGGCGATGGTGGGGATGGGCATGATCTCCAGCTTGCGGAAAACATCGTTGCCCTTCTTGCCGAAAGCCGCGCCCTCGGCCTTGGTGAGGGTGCTCATTTCGGCAATGTCGGCGCCGGCCACGAAGGCCTTTTCGCCGCTGCCGGTGAGCACCAAAGCACGAATCTCTTCATCAGCACTGACCAGGTCCACCAGCTCGTTCAGATCCTCCAGGACCTGGGAGTTCAAGGCGTTGAGGGCCTTGGGACGGTTGATGGTGGCCACGGCAATGCTGCCCTTTTTCTCTAACAGAATGTTGGTCACGATAGCTCCTCCTTCTATCCCGCCGGGCGCACACTTCTCTGCCGCCCGGCGGTTTTGTTTGTCGGGGCGGACTTGCTCTCCCAGGGGCGCAAGAGGGCCCTTTCATACAGTTTTTATTATAGTACATCGTCTAATTTTTATCAAGTGTTTCCCGGTCACATTTTTTGAATTTTACATATCGCACAAAAGAAAGCGCCATTCTTTGCACACTTTTCAAGGCAAAGCGCCGAGGGTGGAGGCGGGCGGGCGGTTTTTGGCAAAAAAATAGGGCTTCGGGGTTTGCGCAGGGCGGGATTTTATGGTATGATAAATGTAATATTGCCCGGCTGCGGCGGGGCGACGGCGGAGGAAAACGAACTATGCGTATGCGGAAAAAGAAAAATTTGCAGCCTCGGATGGACGCTTGCCGGGGCTGCTGGGTCCGGGAGCCGGAGGGGCTGCGGGGCCGGTGGCGGGAGCTTTTCCCCCAGGCGGAGCGGCTGGAGGTGGAGCTGGGCTGCGGCAAAGGGCGCTTCACCGCCGGGACGGCCCAGGCACAGCCGGGGACATTGCTCATTGCCGTGGAAAAGGCGCCGGATGCCATGGTAGTGGCCATGGAGCGAGTAACGGCACTGGAGCTCAAGAATGTGTTTTTCATTGACGCGGACGCGGCGCTGCTGCCGGAGCTGTTCGAGCCCGACGAGGTGGACCGCATTTACATCAATTTCTGCGACCCATGGCCCAAGAGCAACCAGAAAAAGCGGCGGCTGACCCACGGGAATTTCCTGAAAAAGTACCGGGAGGTTCTGAAAGAGGGCGGGCAGATCCACTTTAAGACGGACAATGACAAGCTATTTGCGTGGTCCGTGGAGGAGATCCCGCAGTTTGGCTTTGCGCTGTCGGAGGTGACAAGGGACCTGCACGCGGACGGGCCCGTGGGCGTGATGACCGACTACGAGGCGAAGTTTTACGGGGAAGGGAAAAACATCAACCGGTGCGTGGCTACCATGGTGGAGTGGACGGAGCCGGTGGAGGATTCGGAGGAAGCCGCCGAAGCGGAGGGATGAGCCTCTCCCCTGCCCTGCAGGTTTTTTCGCAAATAGAATGACCCTCGCATCCGGAAATGGGGTGCGAGGGTAGGCCGGGGTGGGCGGACAGGGGCGTCCGCCCCTACGGAGGGTTGCAAGGGGTGCGGTAGGCGACCCCTTACGCAGGGGATCCTTTTATATGGGAAAATGGCGGGGATACCGCCGTTTTTCCTTTTTCATTTCTTTTCTATTTCTTTTTTTATTTTCTTTTACTGCTCTTTGAAATACTGGGGGCCGGCGCCGCAGAGGGGGCATTTATAGTCTTCGGGCAGGGTGTCGCCTTCGTAGACATAGCCGCAGACTTTGCAGACATAGCGTTTGCCGGCGGCGGGTTTCTTCTCTTCAGGTTCGGCGCTGCGACGGACATCGGCGGCCAGGAGGTCGGCCAGGGTATCCAGTTGCAGGACCTGGTCGGGGCACAGGGCGGACTTTACGGTGAGGGTATCGGTGATTTTTTCCCAGTGCAGGGGCTCGATGATCTTTTCCATGCCCTTTCCGGCAGCGGGAGACCAGGAGCCGTTTTCCAGGATGGCGTAGCGACGGTTCGTCAGCTTATGGGCCTCAATGTCGTGGAGAAGCTGCTCCATGCAGATGAAAACGCCCATATTATAGGTGGCGGAGGCCAGGACGATATGGCTATACTTGAAAGCGTCGGACAGAATGCTGCTGAGAGGCACCACGGAGGTGTCGCGCATGGTGACGGGGATGTCCTGCTCGGCCAGGCGGCAGGCCAGGATATTGGCGGCGCTCTCGGTATCACCGTAGATGGAGGCGTAGGCGATGAGAACGCCCCGGGTCTCCGGCTGGTAGGTGCTCCAGAGCAGGTGCTTGCCGAGGATATAGTCCAAATTTTTGCGCCAGACGAAGCCGTGGAGGGGCAGAAGCATGGCGATGTCCAGGCCCGCCGCCTTATCCAGGACGGACTTCACCTGGGGGCCGTACTTGCCCACGATATTGGTATAGTAGCGGCGGCACTCGTCCAGGTAGTCCCGGTCAAAATCCACTTCGTCGGCAAAGAGGCGGCCATTGAGGGCGCCGAAGCAGCCGAAGGCGTCCGCCGACAGGATGAGCTTATCGGTCTGGTCGTAGGTCATCATCACCTCGGGCCAATGGACCATGGGGGCGGCCACAAATTGCAGGGTATGGCGGCCTGTGCAGAGGGTGTCGCCCTCCTTGCAGACGCGGATGCGGTCGTCATAGGTGTGGCCGAAGAACTGGCCGATCATGGTCTTGGCCATGGCGGTGCAGAGAATTTGCACATGGGGGAAGCGCAGCACCAGGTCCTCCAGCTCGGCGGAGTGGTCGGGCTCCATGTGGTGGACCACGATATAGTCCAGGGTGCGGCCATCCAGAGCATGATACAGGTTTTCCCGGAACTGGCGGATGACCTGGGCGTCTACAGTGTCGAACAGGACGGTTTTCTCGTCCAGGAGCAGGTAGCTGTTATAGGAAACGCCCTCCGGCACGCCGAACACGCCCTCGAACACCGCCAGGCGGCGGCTGTCGGCTCCGATCCAGGTGTAATCTTCGTTGACTTTGCGGATGCAATACATATTGGGTCCCTCCCGGTATGTTTTTTCTTATTATACTGCAAAAAATTTTGATTGTACAGGCAGATTTTTCTAAAAAAATAAAAAGTGCAGCCATACTATTAACTGCACTTTTATTAGGTAATTTAAGCCTTCTTGGCGATGTCGCACAGGGCGGTGAACGCCACGGCATCGTTGATGGCCATTTCGGACAGCATCTTGCGGTTGATCTGGATGCCGGCCACCTTCAGGCCGTGCATGAAGGTGGAATAGTTCATGCCGTTCTGCTTGCAGGCGGCGGAAATGCGGGTGATCCACAGCTGACGGAAGTCGCGCTTCTTCAGGCGGCGGCCCACATACGCGTAGGTCAGGGACTTCATGACCTGCTCATTGGCCATCTTGAAGTGCTTGGACTTGGCACCCCAGTAACCCTTGGCCAGCTTCAGGGTCTTATTTCTTCTTTTGCGCGACATCATTGCGCCTTTAACTCTTGCCATTTGTTCTTGCCTCCTATTCTAACGATTCCGTCGATTATTTGTAAGGGATCATCTTGCGGATGGTCGCCTCGTTGGTGCAGTCGGCATAAGTGCCGGAGCGGAGACGACGGCCACGCTTGGTGTCCTTCTTGGTCAGGATGTGGCTCTTGAAAGCGTGGGCTCTCTTGACCTTGCCGGACTTCGTCAGATTGAAGCGCTTCTTTGCGCCGCTATGGGTCTTCAGTTTAGGCATGATAAATACTCCTTCCGTATGCTCTCCGCCGGGGGCGGAAAAGTGAATTACTTGCCTGCTTTGGGAGAGAGGAAAATGAACATATTCCGGCCCTCCATCTTGGCTGCCTTTTCCAATGTCGCTGCATCGGCACACTGGTCTGCAAACTTATTCAGCAGGTCCCGGCCAATGTCCGTGTGGGCCATTTCGCGGCCACGGAAGCGGACGGACACCTTGACCCGGTTGCCGTCTGCCAGGAACTTTTGGGCGTTTTTCAGCTTGGTGTTGAAATCGCCCACATCAATGCCCGGGGACATCCGGATCTCCTTGATCTCTACCACATGCTGGTTTTTTCTGGCTTCTTTCTCGCGCTTGCTCTGCTCGAACTTGTACTTGCCGTAGTTCATCAGCTTGCACACGGGGGGCACTGCCTGCGGAGAGATTTTTACCAGGTCAAGACCGCGCTCGTCTGCAATGTGCAGGGCCTCCTCTGCGGAAACGATGCCCATCTGCTCGCCGGTCTCACCGATGAGGCGGATCTCCTTGTCGCGGATCTCCTCGTTCAATTCATGCTGCAGCTTGCTAATGGCCGAAACACCTCCATTCAAAAATAAAAACACGGATGCCGAAAGCACCCGCATAGCTGAATCGCCCCTCCTGTTTTGGGAGGGCGCTGCGCTATTGACCTCTTTGCCGGTGGCGGGAGGTGAGGCGAATGCCATCTGCCTTCTTTGTTTTCCTATGGTATTGTAGCACCGAGGCGGGGCAATGTCAACATTTTTTTGAGAAAAATTTGTATATTTCACCGGGGGCTTGGCACACTAAGGGCGTACACAGTACGGAAAAGGAGGTGCTCAACATGGCTAAGAACAAGAATCAGAACCAAAATCAGAACCAGAATCAGAACAAGAACGGCAAGAATGAGAACCAGGAGCAGAACAAGCAGGCCAAGGAGTGCAACTGAGCCGGAGGGCTTGGTTTTGAAAGAGGGCGTCGGCGGGTGTCGGCGTCCTTTTTGGGGGTTTGGGGGCGGTGGGAGCGGCGGGGCACGTGGGCCCCGCTCTACAAGGTCTTTGGGGAAACGGGCGGGGTAGAACCCCGCCCCTACGGAGGGCAGGGGAGTTTATACGGCGGGCGGACAGGGGCGTCCGCCCCTACAACATGGGGATGCGAATTGCCACACCAGTGACATCGGTCACTGGTTCGCAATGACAGGTTACAAAAAAGCGGTGAGGCCGGGTGGGGGTCTCACCGCTGTGGGGTACATTCTATTTTAGTGGGTGGCGCGGCCAAGGTATTCCTCCAGGGTGATGCCGCGCTCGTAGATTTCTTTGGCTACCTGGCAGCCTACATAGCGGTAGTGCCAGGGCTCATAGATGATGCCGGTGATGTCGGTGGTGCCGTTGGGGTAGCGGAGGATAAAGCCGTAGCGCCAGCTATTGGCCATGAGCCACTGCTGGGTGGGCATGCTCTCCTGGGACTCGTCCAGGTTCCAGTTGTTGGTGTCGATGATGTCCACGGCCAGGCCCAACTGGTGCTCGCTGGTGCCGGGGATGGCAACCTCCCGGGCAGCCAGGCGGCGGGCTTCCTCATCGCCGTAGCCCTGATTCTTGAAAATATTCACCTGCCTGTCAAAATTTTCCTGCTGCATGGCCTGGGTTCGGTAGGACGAGCAGATGTAGGGGGAATAGCCCTGGGCGCGGCAATCGTCCATCATCTTTTGGAGTTGGGGGTAGCAGCGCTTATCCACGCCCCGGGTGCCGTCCAGGGGCTCCAGGTCTACGGAGAAGCCGTCGGGCAGGGGGTTCCAGGGGTTCACCAGGACCAGGTTCCACACGCCGTCGGTCTGCTCACCCTCGGTGTAGCTGTCCTGGACGGGCGTGGGGGTGGGCTCTGGGTCGGGTTCCGGCTCCGATTCGGACTCGGGGGTGGGTTCCGGCTCCGGGGTGGGAGTGGGCTCCTCTACCACGGGTTTATCGTCCACATCGGGCTCTTTATTCCCGCTGCCGCGCAGGACCAGGAACAGCACCAGGGCGAGGGCCATCACGCCCAGGGCGATGCCGCCCAGCCAATAGGGATTTTTATACCAGGGTGATTTTTGCGTTCTCATTTTACTGCCTCCGTTTGCTCACTGATGGAGCGTTTTGGGATAGATCCCGGTGTCGTGGAGCCGGCGCAGCTCCTGGGCTACGGTCTGCCGGTCCTCGTGGTAGGTCATGCCGAACCAGCGGTCGGCGGAATGCAGCACCGACACGGACAGCTTGTTTTCGGCAATGCGACGGCCCACCAAGTTGGGCAGCAGGCACTCGGCTTTGATATTGTCCCCCGCCTCGTGGCGCAGGAAATCGTGGAAATAGGTCTCCAGCTCGTGGAAGAAGGACGGCATGAAGCCCCAAAAATTCATGGACACCACGGAATCGGGGTCCAGGACGCCTGCGGTCTCGTCGGCGATGGTGCCGTCGGGGTCCAGGCGAATTTTCAGGGTCTCCTTTACGCCGGTCAGGTGGCCGTTTTCCACCTGGCAGACGCCCCGAGAGACGGTGCCGTTGGCGCTGACGGTGTTTTTCAGCAGGTAGCCCACCATGGTGGCACTCCCCTGCTCCGGCAGGCGCTGAAGCTCCTGATAGATGGCGCGGTAGGCGTCCACGCCGTAGTAATCGTCGGCGTTGATGACGCAGAAGGGCTCGGTGACATAGGGCCGGGCGCAGAGGACGGCGTGGACCGTGCCGAAGGGCTTTTGGCGCTGGGGCGGGATGGTATAAAAGCTGGGAACGCTGGTGAAATCCTGCACCGCGTAGCAGACCTCCACGGGGGTGCCGTCGGCGGCGGTGCGGCGGGACACATAGTCGCCGCATATGCGGTGCATCAGGTCCACCATGTCGGGCTTGATGATGAAAACCACCTTGGTAAAACCGGCGCGGATGGCATCGTAAATGGAGTATTCCATCAGAATTTCGCCGTCGGGGCCGACGCCGTCCACCTGCTTATTGCCGCCGTAGCGGGAGCCGAGACCGGCCGCCATAATGACAAGCGCTGCTTTCATACACTGTGCCTCCTGCGTTTCTTTGAATGTTTCCACTGATTATACCATATTTATAAAAGGAATTCAAGATACGGCGGGGGTCCGTTTGGGTAAAATTGGGGTGAGCGGAGCGCGTTCGGTTTTACTTTTTGAAAGGGCATCTTGACGAACGGATTTTCCTATGTTATACTATTTTCGTAAAATTAAGTTGCGGTGCGCCGCTGAAAGGAAAGGAATTTCATCCAAAATGCAGGAAAAGCAGAGCCTCCTCAAGCAATTTTTCCGCTTCTCTACGGCCACGGTGGCCTCGCTGATGGTCTTCTCCCTCTACTCCATCGTGGACGGGCTGTTCGTGGCATGGGGCGTTGGCGAATACGCCATGAGCGCGGTGAATTTGTCCGTGCCGTTTGTGAACCTTCTGTTCTCCATTGCGGTTGTTTTCGCCGTGGGCACCTCCACCATCATCGCCTATCTGCTGGGGCAGAACAACGCCCAAAGCGCCAACAAGCTGTTTTCGCAGAATTTGGCGACCCTGGCGTTGATCGGCGTGACCATTTCGGTGCTGGTGCTGGTGTTCACGGAGCCCTTCGCCCGGCTGCTGGGGGCAGACGAGGTGACTTTGGAGTACACCATACATTATTTGCAGGGTTTAGCGCCCTTCGCCGTGTGCTTTATGATCTCCTACAACCTGGAGATGCTGGTGAAGACCGACGGGCGGCCCCGGCTGGCGCTGATTACCGTGTGCGTGGGGTGCGTGACCAACTGCGTGCTGGACTATTTGGCCATTTTCCACTGGGGCATGGGCATTTGGGGCGCGGCGGCGGCCACGGGGGTGAGCCAACTGCTGACCTGCGTTATTTATCTGACCCATTTCCTGGGAAAACACACCACATTTCACCCGGTGCGGTTCCGCATGGACTGGAAAATTTACAAGAGACTGCTGCCCATCGGCGTTTCCGACGGGCTGACGGAGCTGTGCAACGGGCTGATGATCTTCCTGTTTAACCATACGATCCTGCGGTGCATCGGCACGGACGGGCTGGTGGCCTACACCATCATCGCCTACGCAAACACCCTGGTCATCAACATCACCATGGGGGTCAGCCAGGGCAGCCAGCCGCTCATCAGCTTCCAGAACGGGCGGGGCGACGGGGCGGCCATCGGGAAGCTGCTGCGGTACGGGCTGCGAACCATGTGCGGCATTGCGGCGGTGTGCTTCGCGGTGCTGTTTTTTGCGGCGCCGAAGCTGGTGGGGGCCTACCTGCCGGAGGCGAAGCCGGAGATGCTGGACTTTGCCACGGACGCCTTCCGGCGATATAGTCTGTGCTATTTGCCGGTGGGGTTCAATATTTACATTGCGGGGTTCCTGACGGCCATGGAAAGGCCGCTGCCGGCGGTGACCATCTCCACCGGGCGGGGGCTGATCTTGCAGGGAAGCATTCTTTTGCTGCTGGCGGCGGTGCTGGGCGGCGGGGCCATTTGGTTTGCGCCGGTGATCTCGGAGGTGCTGTGCCTGGGGCTTTCGGTGTTTTTCCTGGTGCGGCTGCGGCGGACGCACGGGGTGTTTAGCAAGGATTGATTGGATTTGAATTTTGGATTTTTGAAGGAGTCTCGGCGGAAGGCCGAGGCTCTTTTTTAGAGGGAAGTTGAAAGAGGAAAGGGGAAAGATGGGGGTATGAGGGGGCGTGAGCTGTTGTAGGGGCGGACGACCCTGTCCGCCCGGTGCAGCGGGTTCCATGTGGTGCGTAGGGGCGGGGCTCTGCCCCGCCCGCGGGCGGCCGCGAGGGTCGCCCCTACGGAGGGCTTGGGCGGCGGGGCACACGGGCCTGCCCTACGGGGGGTATTGGGGTTTATACGGCGGGCGGGGTAGAACCCCGCCCCTACGGATGGTAAGAATTGCCTGCGGCGGGCGGACAGAGGCGTCCGCCCCTACGGGGGGGTAGCGTGAAAGAGCCGCAGCCCGGGGGCTGCGGCTCTTTTATGATTGGGGAAATTGATCAGTCGATCATGCTCTTGAGGTTCTCCGCGACGGTGATGGGGGCGGCGGTAGCGGCCTGCACTTGCTCCACGGTGAACTCGGGGTTGATCTCGGTCATGACCAGGCCCTTATCGGTGACTTCCAGCACGCACATCTCGGTGATGATCTTATTGACGCAGTGGGAAGCGGTTAGGGGCAGACGGCACTTCTCGAAGATCTTGGGGTTGCCCTTGGCGGTGTGCTCCATGCAGATGATGCAGTTCTTGGCACCCACGCACAGGTCCATGGCGCCGCCCATGCCGGGCATCTTCTTGCCGGGGATGATCCAGTTGGCCAGGTTGCCCTCGGCGTCCACTTCCAAAGCGCCCAGGAAGCAAGCGTCCACATGGCCGCCGCGGATCAGGCCAAAGTTGGAGGCGGAATCAATGAAGCCGCCGCCGTAAGCCACGCTGGCGACACCGCCGCCGGCGTCGATGACATGGTAGGGATCGTAGTTGGCATCGCCCTCTTTGGGGGTGGCACCGGCGGAGACGATACCCAGCTCGGCGTGGATGATCAGCTCAACGCCCTCGGGCAGGTAGGAGGGGATCATAGTGGGCAGGCCGATGCCCAGATTGACGACATCGCCGTCCTTCAGCTCTTTTGCACAGCGCTTGGCAATAAAGGCTTTGATTTCAGACTTTTCCATTACTTTCTGTCTCCTTCCACGATGTAGTCAACGCACATACCGTAGGTATGGATGTTCTCGGGCTCGATCTCGCCCACGGGGACGATGTACTCGCACTCGGCGATAACGGTGTCGGCGGCGGTGGCCATGACGACATTGAAGTTGCGCATGGTGCCCTTGTACCAGCAGTTACCGAACTCGTCGCACTTGTAGGTGCCCAGCAGAGCGAAGTCAGCATGGATGGGCTTCATCTTCAGGTACTGCACACCGTCGATGGTCTCCTTGCCCATGCAGAAGGGACTCTCCTCGATGAGGGTATCCACGCCCACGGGGGTAAGGATAGCGCCCAGGCCGGCGCCGCCGGCACGGATGCACTCAGCCAGAGTGCCCTGGGGCAACAGGTTCACTTCCAGGGTGCCCTCGGTGTTCTGCTGGCCGACCTCGGGGGTCATGCCCACATGGGTAGCGATGACGCGCTTGACCTGATGGTTGTGGATCAGCTCGGCGATGCCGAAGAACTCCTCACCCTTGGGGCCGGTGGCGCGGCCCATATCGTTGGCGATAAGGGTCAGGTCCTTGGTGCCCAGCTTCACCAGCTCCTTCACGATGGCACGGGCCTGGCCGCAGGCCAGGAAGCCGCCGCACATGACAGTGGCACCATCGGGGATCATTTTTGCTGCCTCAGCGGCAGTCAGTACAGGTTTCTTTGCCATTTCTATTCCTCCTTATTAATGTAAGGGTCTTCAACAATGGGTTAAAATTTTGATCAATTCATTATAACACGGTCCGAATGCAAATGCAAGGGATGACGGGAGAAAGGGGCGCTTTTTCCCGTTAAAATTCCACGCCCATGCGGGCATTGAGGCCCTGGTCGAAGGGGTGGCGGACCTTCTGCATACGGGTGATGTAGTCGGCCAGGGGATCGGTGCAGGGGGTGGGGGCGCGGCCGGTCATGACCACCTCCAGATCCTCGGGACGGTTTTTCAAAAAGTCGGCCAGTGCTTCATCGCTGAGCATACCCATGGCCACCGCGTCCAGCACCTCGTCCATGACCAGGAGCTTGGCGTGGTATTTCTCCACCGCGGCCACGGTATCGGCAAAGTGCTGGCGCACCTGCTGGGCATAGTCGGCCTTCTCCTGGTCGTTCATCTGGAATACGAACTTGCAGGTAGTGGTGGGGGCGGTGACATAGTGGTAGTCAGGCAGGGTGCGAAGCACATTCAGCTCGCCGCTGGTGGAGCCCTTCAAAAATTGGCTCAAAACCACCGGCCAGCCCCGGCCACAGGAGCGGACGCTCAGGCCGATGGCCGCTGTGGTCTTCCCTTTTCCGTCGCCGCAGTAAATATGAATCTTTGCCTTGTCCATTTGCTTTCTCTCCCTTTTCTTGCAGATAAGACGGCCATGAAAGTCCGCTCTCATGGCCGTCTGATTTCATGATCTTATTTCATGCCACGCTTGACCATCTCGGTCACAGCGAAGGACGCCACATCATCGGCATACTTGCCAGCGCCGAAGCCGGCATCAAAGCCCAGCTCCTTGGCCAGCTCGTGGGTGATACGGGGACCGCCGCAGCAGACCACGAATTTATCACGCAGGCCCTCGGCCTCCAGCAGTTCAATGAGGTTGGTGAGGTTCTGGATATGAACATCCTTCTGCGTGACGGTCTGGGAGACCAGCAGCACATCGGCGTGCAGCTCCAGGGCCTTCTTGATGAAGTCCTCATTGGGAACCTGGGAACCCAGGTTGTAAGCCTCGATCATCTCATAGCGCTCCAGGCCATAGTGGCCGGCGAAGCCCTTACGGTTCATGATGGCGTCGATGCCCACGGTATGGGCGTCGGTGCCGGTGGAAGCGCCCACCATAACGACCTTGCGGCCGATATGCTCGCGGATATAGTCGTTGGTATCCTCCATGCTCATAACATCGGATTCCACGGTGATGACATGGATGTCCTCATAGTTCACGGAATGCACGCAGCTGCCGTAAACCACATAGAAGGTGAACTCCTTATCCAGAGCGGCGTGGTAGGCCACATTGGGCTCTTCCAGACCCATTTTCTTGGCGATCTGACGGGCAGCCTCTTCACCGCGCTCATCGTCCTTGATGGGCAGGGTGAAGCTGGTCTGCACCTTGCCGTCGTTCATAGTGTCGCCGTAAGGCTTCAGGCGGGTCAGATCCAGTGTGGTATCGAAATCGATCTTATGGGTATTATACAGTCCGCTACTCATTCTGCTGCCACCTTGCCTTTCATGACTTCAACGAAGGGGTTGAAGTATTTGTCGTCCTTGACCACAACGCCGGCCAGGCCCTTGCCGCCGTCCTTGGGACGCTTAACATCGGCGAAGATACCCTTTTCGATGGTGGTGAACAGGCCCAGCTTCTCGATCTCAACCAGCAGGTCGGTGGCCTTGGTCAGCACCTCGTTGGCGCGGTTGCGGATGATGCCGTTCTCTTTGTAGGTCAGCTCGCTGCCCAGGTCCTTCATGGTACGGAAGATGTACTGCGCGTTCTCGATGGAGAGGGCGCGGTCGGACATGAACGGAGTGTGGATGGCCTCGGTCATCATGCCCAGCAGGCACAGGCGCTGGTTGGTGAGGATGGTGACCATGTTGAACAGGGCATCCTGGATGTGGCCGCGGAAGATATTGCCGGTCATGAACTTGGTGGGGGGCATATACTTCAGCGGGGCATTGGGGAAGATCTCGCGGGCCATCTGCGCCTGGGCCAGCTCATAGAGGAAGGTGTTCTCCACGGCGGGATCCATCTCGAAAGCGTGACCCAGACCCATCTGCTCCTCGCGCATACCGGCGTCCTTGGCAAAGGCCTCGTTCAGGAACTGGGAGGCCAGAACGGTGTGGGCGGAGGTAATGGCATCGTCGGTGGTGAGGTAGTTATCCTCGCCGGTGTTGATGATAACGCCGGCATAACCATTGATGACGCGGGAGAAGTACTGGTCAACGATGGTGCGCTGCATGTTGATGTCGCGGAACAGGATGCCGTAGAGGGCGTCGTTCAGCATGACATCCAGGCGCTCCAGAGCGCCCATAGCGGCGATCTCGGGCATGCACAGGCCGGAGCAATAGTTGCACAGGCGGATGTAGCGGTGCTGCTCCTCGCCCACTTCGTCCAGGGCGGCGCGCATCAGGCGGAAGTTCTCCTGGGTGGCGTAGGTGCCGCCGAAGCCCTCGGTGGTAGCGCCGTAAGGCACATAGTCCAGCAGGGACTGGCCGGTGGTACGGATAACAGCGATGATGTCGGCACCCTGCTTGGCGCCGGCCTTGGCCTGGATAATATCTTCATAGATATTACCGGTGGCCACGATGATGTACAGGTAGGGGCCTTCCTTGTCGCCCCACTCCTTGAGGTAGGCATTGCGCTTGGCAACATTCTTGTTGATGCGCTCCACGGTGGCGTTCACCACGGGGGTGATGGCCGCACGGATCTCTGCATCGGTGTGGGCAGAGATCTTGCTGAGGTCCAGCTCGCCGCTGTCCACGGCCTCTGCCACGCCCTGGGGATCCTTGCCGGTCTCCACCATGGCGTTACCCACGGCCCAAGCGGCACCGGCGGGCAGCAGAGAGGTTGCCAGGAGATGGTCCACCAGCACATTGGGCATGGGGACATCCATCTCGTTCACGCCATCAATGCCCAGCAGACGGCAGACGGCGCGCTCCACGGTGACCGTGGTATGCTGGTCAATGAAGCCCTGCACATCCGCCGCCACATGGGCAGCGGATGTACGAGCCTTTTCGACCAGTTCTAAATTCAAGCCGAGTTTGCTTTCCATAGTTTTACCTCTTTACCTTACTTCTTCACATGGCGCTCATTGCGCAGCAGCTTGGTGGGCTCCAGATAACGCTGAGGAGTACCCTCGGCGACCCAGGCCACGCCGGTCTTTTCGACCTTCTTCTTGCCCATGCAGACATCGCAGTGGCAGTTCTGGACATAGTGCTCGGGCTGGGTGTAAGAGGTGATGACGCCCTCGAAGTTGCGCAGGATGACCTTGCGGGGAGTCTCGGAGATCAGGTAAGTGGGCATGACAGGAGTCTTGCCGCCGCCGCCGGGGGCGTCCACCACGAAGGTGGGGATGCAGTAGCCGGAGGTATGGCCGCGCAGAGCTTCCATGATCTCGATACCCTTGGAAACAGGGGTACGGAAGTGGCTCAGGCCCAGGGAAGGATCGCAGGCATAGATGTAGTAGGGACGCACGCGCATCTGCACCAGGCCGTGGACCAGATCCATCATGACATGGATGCAGTCATTCACGCCGGCCAGCAGCACGGACTGGTTGCCCAGGGGGATACCGGCATCAGCCAGCATAGCGCAGGCCTTGGCAGCCTCGGGGGAGAACTCTTTGGGGGTGTTGAAGTGGGTATTCAGCCAAATGGGATGATACTTCTTCAGCATGGCGCAGAGCTCCGGAGTGATACGCTGGGGGCACACCACGGGGGTGCGGGAGCCCAGACGGACGATCTCCACATGGGGGATGGCGCGCAGGCGCTTGATGATGTACTCCAGGTTCTCATCGGAGACCATCAGGCAGTCACCGCCGGACAGCAGGACATCGCGGACCTCGGGATGAGCGGCCACATAGTCGATGCACTTGTCGATCTGCGCCATGGGCACTTCGCAGTCATTCTGACCGGCGAAACGACGACGGGTGCAGTGACGGCAGTACATGGAGCACTGGTCGGTGATGAGCAGCAGCACGCGGTCGGGATAGCGGTGAGTCAGGCCGGGGGTGGGAGAGTCGGTATCCTCGTGCAGGGGATCGGCGTCCTCATAGTCGGCATACTCCAGCTCCTCGGCGCGGGGAATAGCCATCTTGCGGATGGGATCAAAGGGATCGTTCAGGTCGATCAGGGACAGATAATAAGGAGTCACTGCCATGCGCAGCTTGCCCAGGGTCTTGCGGACGCCCTCTTCCTCATCGGGAGTCAGGGTCATGTAGCGCTTCAGATCCTCAACCGTCTCAGCGCGGTTGGCGACCTGCCAATGCCAGTCGTTCCACAGATTTTCGGGGACATCGGCAAACAGACCGTTACGAGTCTTCATATTTGTATCTCCTTTAATTCTGAATAGTAATTGTTATTCGGGGATAGGCCGAAGGCAGGGGCGCAAAAGCCCCCCTGCTCTCGGTATTTATGGAATTAGCAATACTTCTCGTCGAACAGCTTGCGCAGCTTGGGATTCTCGCGCAGAACATCCAAAGTGATGTTGGCGTGGTTCTTGGTGTAGCCGTTGCCGATGATCATGGTGACATCCTTGCCGATACCCTCAGCGCCCAGGGCAGCCTTGGTGAAGGAGGTAGCCATGGAGAAGAAGTACACCAGGCCGTCATCGTGGACGGGCAGGATGGCGGACATCTCGCAGGACTCGATGTTCACGCAGCAGATGGACAGATCGTACTCCTTGCCATCGTTGGCAGCCAGAGCAGCCTCCATGACCTCAACGGGCTTGGTGCAGTCGGCCACGATAACATCGGTGTAAACGCCCAGCTCCAGCAGACCGGGGACCTGCTTGGGGTTACGCACAACGCCCACGACCTTGCCCTTGGGGCCGACCTTCTTCATAGCTTCCCAGCCGCACAGAACGCCGGACTTGCCGTTGGCGCCCAAAATCAGAACGCTGTCGCCCTCCTTGGGCAGCTTGCGGGCCTGAGCGGGAGCGCCGGCCACATCCAGAGCGGCCAGGGCCAGAGGCTCGGACATATCCTCGGGCATCTTGGCATACAGAGCGGACTCGAACAGGATGGCCTTGCCGACGATGTCAACGCGGTCGATGTCCTTGTGGATGGCCAGGATCTTGTCGATCTTCAGGGGGGTCATGGACAGGGAGACCAGGGAGACGATCTTGTCGCCTTCCTTCAGGTCGAAGCCGGGCTTATTCTTCAGGTCCTCGCCGATGTGAGCGACGACGCCCTTGAACATACCGCCGGAACCGGTGACAGGATTCTGCTGCTTGCCGCGCTCAGCGACGATGCCCAGGATCATTTCGCCAATCTTCTTCTCATCGCCGCCGCAGGCCTCTGCAATCTGGGTGAAGGAAGCGGAGTCGATGTTCAGGGAAGTGACATCGCAGACAATCTCGTTGGAGTAGACCTTGCTCATGTCGTTATCAATCTTCCATGCAGCCTGGGTCAGGACGCCCTTGGGTTCGATAACGCGGTGGGTACCGTACTTGTTGCCTTTCAGTTCAGCCATTGTAAAATTCCTCCTAAATAAAATATGTAAAGTTTGTTTTGCGATTACTTCAGGGGCTTCAGGGACAGGATCTCGCGGGCCTCAGCGGGAGTCGCGATCTCGCGGCCCAGCTCCTTGGCGATGCGGACGACCTTGGCCACCAGCTCGCCGTTGGACGCGGCCTTCTGGCCCTTGCCCAGGTAGATGTTGTCCTCAAAGCCAACGCGGACATTGCCGCCCATGGCGATGGCAGCGGTGGCCATGGTCCAGGCAGCGCGGCCTACGCCGGAGACAGTCCAGGTGGAGCCTGCGGGGATCTTGCTGGCGAAGAAGGCCAGGTTCTCCACGGAGGCGGGGGTGCAGCCGTGCACGCCGAGCACGAAGTTGAACTGCATGGGATGGGCGGGGACTTCACCCTTCTTGGCCATGCCAAGGATGGTGTCGATGTGGCCCAGCTCGAAGCACTCGTACTCGGGCTTGATGTTGTTCTCCAGCATACGCTTGCCGAAGGCGCGCATGGTGGGCATGGTGTTATCGAAGATCTCGTCGCCGAAGTTGCAGGTGCCGCAGTCCAGGGTGGCCATCTCGGGGAAGAGCTCGGTGGGCTGCAGACGCTCCTCGGGGCTCATGCCGGTGGCACCGCCGGTAGAGGGGATCATAATAACATCGGGCAGCTCCTTGCGGATGGCGTCCATCACGACACGGAAACGCTCACGATCCTGGGTGGGGGTGCCATCGTCTTCACGAACATGGATGTGCAGGATGGCTGCCCCGGCCTCGTAGGCGGACTTGGCCTCGCGGACCATCTCCTCGATGGTGTAGGGCACAGCGGGATTCTGCTCTTTGGTGACCTCAGCGCCGCAGATAGCAGCGGTAATAATCAGCTTTTCCATATTCTCCGCTCCTTACTTCTCGATCTTGTTGCGCTGGCAATCCTTGGGGGTGACGCAGGTGCCGTGGGCGCGGCAGACCACAACGGGCTCGGCCAGAACATCGGCAGCGGAAGCGCTGATGTCGGGACGGGACACGATGACCTTGCGGGCCTCGAACTTCATGGTGCGGGAGGTGTTGCCGATCTTCTCGATCTCGCCGTAAGCCTCGATGTAATCGCCGGCATACACGGGAGCCAGGAACTCGACATTGTCATAAGCGCAGAACAGGCCCTCGTCACCGTCGCACTTGATCAGCAGCTCGGTGGCGACATCGCCGAACAGGTGCACCATGTGGGCACCGTCCACCAGGTTTCCGCCGTAGTGAGCATCCTTGGCGCTCATACGCAGACGCAGCAGAGAAGTCATCTTTTCCATGATAAAATTCCTCCTAAAAATATTTTACAGAGTTTCTTATAACGCCGGCCAAGCGGCGCCTTTGGGCATGAAAAAGGCGCTACTGGTCAAGTCGATGACCAATAGCGCTCCATGTCTGCATTAAGACATGACAGTTGTGCAGCTTACACGGCACACCCAGGAACGCGCCACAGGAGGAGCGTGCACCTTCGGCAAAAAACCCCTTCACCGACCTCCATCGAGCCCCCTGCAGCCCCGAAGTCGATTACCCTGTTTTTTGCACCTCTATTGTCTGTTATATGGAATTCTGCACTTCAAATTATAATACTTTTCAGCAATTTGTCAAGTAAGATTGTGAGAAAAATGACAATAACTTTTTTGCAATGCTAAAAAAAATTATTTTCGTTTCGTGGGGTGAAATAATTAGTAATTTTCTTCAATGAGATGCAGGATTTCCGGCTTCAGGGACAGCATACGGCAGATGTTCAGGGCGTCCCGGGGGCAGTCGGAGCGGCCCTCGACGCGATAGAGGCCGTAGTTCATGTGCCGGGCGATGACGCGAATGCCGTCTTCCCCGCTGACGGCCAGCTCCCGGCGGATGGCCTCGGGGTCGATGTCGCGCAGGCCGATGATCTGGTAGTGAGCCTTGCCGCAGTCGGCCACCTTGTCGTAGTGGGTGGTCAGGAGGGAGATGGCGTTGACATCGTTGAGGTATTTCGTCACGGCCTGGACGATGACCGCGCCCTCGTCGGGGTTGGTGCCCCGGGCAAACTCGTCCAGCAGGAAGAGGGAGTAGCCCTGCTCCACCTGGGTGAGGGCCTTTTGGAACTGGACGATCTCAGAGCCGAAGCCGGACAGGCCCGACTGGATGGACTGCATATCTTCAAACAGCATGAGGACGCTCTCAAACAGGGGCATTTTGGCCTGCTTGGCGCACACCAGGAAGCCCGCCTGGAACAGGAGGACATTCAATGCAACGGTCTTCATAGCTACGCTCTTGCCGCCCATGTTGGCGCCGGTGATGACCGTGGCGCCCCGGTCCAGAGAGATGGAAACAGGCACAAAGCTGCGCCCCTGCTCGGAAAGCAAATCGCAAAGCTCCGGGTTCACCATGTCCGTCAGCTCCAGGGGGCCGTCGGTAATTTCGGGCATGACGCCGCCGTAGCGCACGGCGAAGAGGGCCTTTTGGATGATGAAGTCCAGGCGGCCCGCGTTTTCGGCGTCCCGGAGCATGGCCTCGGCCAAGGGGGCCAGGCGCGCGCCCATGTCGCGGCGGATCTTCGTCTCCTCGCTCTCCTCCTCGGCGCAGATACGGGTGCGCTGCAGGCGCAGCTCGTCCTTCTCCGCGTCGGTCTTGGCCTCGTGGAGCTTTTCTTCCAGCTCCTTCTTGGTGCGGCGGACCTGACGGAGCTTTTCGGTCATGCTGTCGGGGATGTAGAAGCCACGGGAGCGGGTGTTATCCGGGTCCAAAATATCCAGGGCGGGCTTGGGGTCGTGGAAGCTAAGGCCCCGGAGGGGGGCGGCCTCGCTCATCTGCGCGTACAGGGGCAGCAGGCTCTCCAGGCGCTGCAAGTAGCCCTTGATCTCAAACAATTCCACATGGTCCGGCACCTCGCCGTCGCGGCAGCGGCGGATGGAGTTGCGGATGTCCTTCATTTGGCAGAGGAGAATGCTGATCTTATCGTAGACGCCTTTCAGCTCCTCGGCGTGGTCGGCGGCCTGCTGTACATTATAGAGTTCCTCCTCCAGCTCTGTGCGCTCCGCCGGGGTGTAAAATCGCAGACGGCGAATTTTTTCCTGACCAAAGGGACTGCACCCATGCAGGGTCTCCAGGGCGTATTGCAGGCCGATCTGCTGCTTTTCTTCAAACCGAATGGAAATCATGCCAGCTCCTCCTTCACATTGATGACCGGGATATTCACGCTTTGGCGCATCCGGTCGATAAACACATCTTTGTCAAATTTCCAGCCGTAGGCCGACACAGGGTTCACCGTGACGCACAGGGTGCGGGCGGCGTCCTTGGTTTGCAGGGCCACCTCCCGCACGGCCAGCTTATCCAGAGTGTCGGGCTTCAAGAGCACCTTGCTGGGGTCGGCCACCACCAGGCGGCCCTTACGCAGCAGGCCGCTGCGCAGGAGAGGGACGACCATGCTGTCCGTCAGGGCGCCGGGGATGTAGGCCTCGCCGTGCTCCTTCAGGCAGGCTTCCAGGCCGTTTGTCGCCTCCGGGGGGAGGGTGTCGGCCTTGGGCAGGTCCATAAGGCGGCAGAAGTTGGCCGTGTCCTCGATGACCTTTTCCATGCTCATGTTATAGGAAGCGCCGGTACAGAGGACGATGCCGTCGGCCACATTACGGGCCCCCAGGGACTTGCGGCCCAGGGCGCCGTCGATGATGGACTGGGTGGCGCCCAGGTCGAAGAACATCTTGGAGACCTCCCGGAGCTGGGCCGTGATGGACGGGCCGGCCAACTGCACATAGCCGTCACTGCGGGCACGCATGACGATGACCTCGCCCAGGGGGGTGGGGATGCCGGTGGTCATGAGGATTTCCCTTGTCACATCGCCCAGGCGCAGCATATCCTTGGCGGTGGCGATGAGGGTGCCCGCCGGGACGAAGATGCTGGGCTTTTCGGTGCCGGTGACCACATCGGTGCTCTCGCCGTCCCGGCCAATGGAGGTGAGGCCCAGGACCTGCTGGCGGCCCGTGTGGGCCAAAAGCCAGTTGAGCATGGTGGTCTTGCCGGCGTTTTTGCACATGCCCACGATGGACATGCTTTTCACCTGCTGTATCTGCTGGACCAACTCTGCTGTTGTCATATTCTATCTCCTTCCGGGGAAAAATACCGTTCAATTTTTTATTATAACGCATGTGGAGGGAAAAAGAAAGGGGAAGTTTTGAGAGAGGAAAGAGAGGAAAGATAGGGGTGGGCAATTTAAGGTAATAGTGAAGAGGTTTTTGAGGGGCGGGGGATGCGGATTGCCACGAGCGCGGGACTCCCTCGCAATGACACATTATAAGGGAGTGCGGTGGGCGGCGGGACACATGGGTCCCGCCCTACAACGGTAAATTTTTTGTAGGGCAGGGCCCGCGTGCCCTGCCGGGGAGTGCGGTACAAGACCGACGGACGAACAGGGGCGTCCGCCCCTACGGTTCGGGTTTTGGGGCGCGAAAAAAGGACGGGGGTGGCCCGTCCTTTTTTGGGTTTTTTGATTCGATTTGCCATTTAGACTATGCCGAGTATGTTGATGGTGGCGATTATATAGCCGAAAAGGAGGGCTACGGCGGCGGCTAAGGCGAAGAGCATGATGGAGCCTACCCGGCCATATTTATTGGCGATACATTTACTGCCGCACAGGCCCAGGATGGACAGGGCTATGACAGCCGCACAGCAGCCCACTGACACCAGATACGAACAGCTCAGCACCAGGCCCACGCCCGTGACAAGCGTGCCGATAATGACGATCCCAAGGCCCAGCAGCAGTACCGGCATAAAGACAATGGCCAAATGAAACATAGGTCCTCCTATTTACTCCGCCGGTTTACTCCACCGTGACGCTCTTGGCGAGGTTGCGGGGCTTGTCGATGTCGCAGCCGCGCTCCAGGGCTATATAGTACGACAGCAATTGCAGGGGCACCACGCCCAGCTGGGGCAGGAGCATTTCGTGGATGTCGGGGATGGTCATGACCATGGGCACATGGCGGCCCATTTCTTCGGCGTGGGCCTGGGTGGTCAGGGCCAGGACATTGGCGCCGCGGGCCTGGACCTCCACCACATTGCTCAGGGCCTTATCAAACAGGGGGCCGTAGGTCCCCAGGGCGATGACCAGGGTGCCCTCCTCGATGAGGGAGATGGTGCCGTGCTTCAGCTCGCCGGAGGCGTAGGCCTCGGAATGGATGTAGGAAATTTCCTTCAGCTTCAAACTGCCCTCCAGGGACAGGGCATAGTCCAGGTTGCGGCCGATGAAGAACACATCCTCGCTCTTGCAAATTTGCTTGGCGATGTCGTGGATGCTCTCGGCGGACTCCAAAATCTTCTCGATATACTCCGGGACGCGCTGCATATCCCGGACCATTTCGCTGTAGGTCTGGCGGTCGATGGTGCCGAGGATGTCGGCAAAGTAGAGGCCCAGCATATTCAGCACGGCCATTTGGGTGCTGTAGGCCTTGGTGGTGGCCACGGCGATCTCGGGGCCGGCCCAGGTGTAGAGCACATCGTCAGACTCCCGGGCGATGGAGGAGCCCACCACATTCACGATGGAGAGAATGCGGGCACCGCGCTTCTTGGCCTCCCGGAGGGCGGCCATGGTGTCCAGGGTCTCGCCGGACTGGCTGATGGCGATGACCAGGTCGCCGCGCTTTACGATGGGGTCGCTGTAACGGAACTCGGAGGCCAGGACCACCTCCACGCTGCGCCGGAGCATGCGCTCCAGGTTGTACTTGCCCACCATGCCCACATGGTAGGACGAGCCGCAGGCGATGATGATGATGCGGCCAATATTGCGAATTTCCTCCTCGGTCATGGTCAGGTCCTGCAAAATGACCCGGCCACCCTGGAGCCGGGCGGCGGTGGCCTCCCGGATGGCCCGGGGCTGCTCGAAAATTTCCTTGAGCATGAAGTGGGCGTAGCCGCCCTTTTCGGCGGCGCCGATGTCCCAGTCCACATGGTGGTGCTTCTTGGTCACGGGCTGGCCGTGCTCGTTATACACGGTGACGCCCTCCCGGGTCAGCACGGCCATTTCGCCGTCCTCCATATAGGAGATGTCCCGGGTGTGGCGGATGATGGCGGTGACATCGGAGGCGATGAAGTTCTCCCCCTCACCGTAGCCCAGCAGCAGCGGCGCGTCCTTGCGGGCGGCAATGAGCCGGTCCGGCGCGTCGGCGGAGACGATGCCCAGGGCGTAGGCCCCCTCCACGGCGTTGAGCATACGGCGCACGGCCTCCACCATGTCGCCGCACTGGCTGTAATAGTAGTCCAGCAGCTGGGCCACCACCTCGGTATCGGTCTCAGAGGTGAACCGGTAGCCCTTGTGCAGAAGCTGGCCCTTCAGCTCCGAAAAGTTCTCGATGATGCCGTTGTGGACCACGGCGATGCGGCCGCTGCGGCTCACCTGGGGATGGGCGTTTGTATCGTTGGGCTCGCCGTGGGTGGCCCAGCGGGTGTGACCGATGCCCAGGGTGCCGGGCAGGTCCGCGCCGTCATGGGTCAGGTCCTTCAGGGCTTGCAGGCGGCCCTTGGCCTTCTTCACCAGCAGGCCGCCGAGGCCAAACACGGCGATGCCGGCGGAGTCATAGCCACGGTATTCCAGGCGCTGCAGGCCGTCCAGCAAAATGGGAGCTGCCTGCTCCTTGCCCACATATCCTACGATTCCACACATATTATAATTTCCTCCTGATCGTTTCGTTTTTTTCGTTGCACAATCGGAAGGACAAACACACAGACATTTGTCATTCCAGTCCGGCCGCAGCTTCTCTGTTTTGCGGTCACCCGCATATTTACCGGCTGCGTGCGTACCCGGACGGTACGGGAGAGCTTCCGCCGAAATGCTCGATACTCTCTCCTCCTCGTCGTCCCGCTGGGCGGGCACTGGCGCTTGTGATGGGTCGCCCCATGGCCTCCTTTCTGCTCTGTGATTAACTTTAATTGTATATTTCTACCTCCCGCGGCAAATACTGCCGGAAAGGGGGTATGCCATTTGATAACCGCTTTTTTCCGCACCGTAATCCTGTATCTGCTGCTCATTGTGGGGCTGCGGCTCACCGGCAAGCGGCAGATTGGGGAGCTGGAGCCTATTGAGCTGGTGCTGACGATGCTTTTATCGGACCTGGCCTCGGTGCCTATGCAGGACTTCGGCATTCCGCTTTTGGACGGGGTGATCCCCATTGTGACGCTGCTGTCCATGAGTATGCTGCTTAGCTGCCTGAGCCTGCGGCATGTGCGCTTTCGGCGCATGATATGCGGCCAGCCCGCGATTATTATACGGGACGGGAAGCTCCAGCAGAAGGCCATGCGGCACAACCGCCTGACCCTGGACGAGCTTTTCGATGAGCTGCGCACCCAGGGCGTCACGGACATAAGCGATGTGAAATATGCAATCTTGGAGACCGGCGGGCAGCTTTCGGTGCTGCTGCACACGGCGGCCCAGCCTGCGACGCCCCGGCAATTGGGGCTGACGGGCGAGGACGATGTGTTTCTGCCCACGGTCATCATCAACGACGGGCGGCTCCTGATGGACCACCTGCGCCGGGTGGGCCGGGACGAGAATTGGCTGCAAAAGCAGCTGAAGGCGAACGGCGTTTCCTCCCCGCACCAGGTGTTTCTTTTAAGCGTGGACGAGCGGGGGGAGACGGTCTGCATTGTGAAGGAGGACGCCAAATGAAAGCGTTTCGCATACCGATATTTATATTGCTGGTGACCTTTCTCCTGTCGCTGTACGGAGGCAGCAGCATACGGCGCTATGCCCAAGCGTGGCGGGCGCAGCTTTCCCTGGCCGAGAGCGCGGTAAAGCGGGCGGACTGGGAGCAGGCACAGGATATTTTGGCTGACCTCAACCACCAGTGGCAGGAAAAGCAGGAAAGGCTTCACATGCTGGCCGAGCATGAGGAACTGGACGAAGTAGAGGCCCTGCTGCGCCGGTGCATCGCCTTTGCGGCGCTGGAGGACGACGCGGAGCTCCCCGCAGACATGGCGGAGCTGGCCGCCCGGCTGGATATTTTGGGGGCGAACCAGGGGCTTTCGCTGCGGAATATATTGTAGAATAAGCGGACGGGCGGACAGGGGCGTCCGCCCTTACAAAGTGTAGCACGAAGTGCGGGGAGCGGGTGACCGCAAGGGTCGCCCCTACGGAGGCACAAGAAGTGCGGTGCGTGGGCGGGCGGCGGGGTGAGGGCACCCCGCCCTACGGAAGCGTAACCGGGGGTGCGTAGGGGAGGCTGACAGGTTACAATCCGAAGTGCAACACCCCGAAAATAAGAAGACAATACGCCCTC
>CAVJNL010000017.1:677-26254 GCA_963650985.1 Clostridium sp. CAG:413 | reverse complement strand
AAACACCCCCGTTTCCTGTATTATACCAAAAACGGGGGCGTTTGGGTTGTTTTTTGATAAGCTGAGGCACCGGCTTGGGAAAACCAAGCCGGTGCCTTTTTGCGCGAAAAACGGAGGTTCTTTCGGACCCCCGCTTTTGCATAAAATCAGATTTTCCCCAGGGCCTTGAGCAGCTTTTCCGGGGTCATGGGCCAGCTCCGCAGCCACACGCCGCAGGCATCGTGGATGGCAATACCGATGGCGGGCGCCGCGCCGTTGCAGGCGATCTCGGAAATGGACTTGGCACCGTAGGGGCCGAACTTGTCGTCCACATCAATGAGGACGGACTTGAAATCGTCCGGGGCCTCGTCGATCATGGGCGCGCCGTAGTCGGTGAGGTTGGCATTGATGCACTTGCCGTTCTCGTCCAGCTTCATGTCCTCATACAGGGAGTGTCCGATGGACTTCATCACCGCGCCGTACATTTGGCACAGGGCGATCTCGGGGTTGATGGGCGTACCGGCATCCTGGAGGGCGTAGAACTTCTGCACCTTAATTTCGCCGGTCTTCACATTCACCGCCACCTGAGCAAAGTGCGCGCCGTAGGGCACAGAGGAAGCCGTGGTGACGAAGCTGCCGTGGGCAATGGGCTGGCCCCGGCCACCGCCGCTGGTGGCAGTATGCACCAGCTCGTAGTAAGAAAGGGTGGCGCCGGTGGTCTTGGAGTACACCTCACCGGGGGCCCGGACCTCCAGGTCCTCCTCCTTCTCCTCCATTTGCAGGGCAGCTTCCTTCAAAATCAGCTCCTTCAGCTTCTTGGTAGCCACCAAAGAAGCATTGCCGCTGAAGAAGGTGCCGGAGGAGGCATACGCGCCGGTATCAAAGGCACAGGAATCTGTGTCGCCGGAGACCACGGTAATGCGGTCCATAGGCAGCTTCAGCACCTCCGCCACGATCTTGGCGGAGATGGTGTCCAGGCCCGTACCCAAATCAGCGCCGCCGCTGTTGAGAATGACGGTGCCGTCGGTCTCCAGCTTGGCGATGGCCTCGGCGTGGTCCAGGCCCGGCAGGCCAGAGCCCTGCATGATCATGGCAAAGCCCTTGCCGATCTTCCAGTCGGGGTCGTCGGACACTTCCTTCTTGCCCCAGTCGATCATGTCGCAGCCCTGCTGGATGGCCTCGTCCAGGCCGCAGGATCCCACGGGCACCACAGCGCCCTCGCGGCCCTCGCCCAAACCCTTGAGGATCTCCAGCATATAGCCCTCTTCCACATGGTTCTTCTCCACCATGGTGCGGTAGTCGATGCCCAGCTTGTCGGCCAGCTCCGCCATAGCCATCATGATGCCGTAGGTTCCCTTGGGCGTGCCGTAGCCCTGGTAGGCCCCGGCGGGAGGCGTATTGGTGTAATACACCTTCAGGTCATAGGCCATGTTGTCCACCTTGAACAGGGGCATGGTCTTGGAGCAGCTATTCATAGGCACCGTCAGGCAGTGGTTGCCGTAGGGGCCCGTGTTAGCGCAGACCTCCATGAACAGAGCGGTGATGGTGCCGTCCTTCTTGCCGCCCATCTTCACATGGACACGCATGGGGTGGCGGGTGGAGTTGGCGTAGAACTCCTCGGCGCGGGTATTGCGGTAATACACGGGCTTCTTGGTGATCCAGGCGGCGTAGCCGGTGAGCTCCTCCACCAAAATGTCCTGCTTGGAGCCGTAGCCGCCGCCCACGCGCTCCTTGATGACATGAATTTTATTCTCGGGAATACCGCAGACCCAGCTGACGATGCGGCGCACATGGTAGGGCACCTGGGTGGCGCAGTTGAGCACCAGGCGGCCACTTTCCACATGGGCGTAGCACACATGGGGCTCCAGGGGCGTGTGCTGGATTTGGCTGGTCTGGTAGGTCTGCTCCACGATGGCGTCCGCCTCGGCGAAGCCATTTTCCATGTCGCCGATGCCGCCCTTGTTGGATGCGGCGATGTTCTTGTGAATGTCGGCGCGCAGGGGAAACTGGTAAACCACCTTGCCCTCCCGGGGATCGCCCTGGAGCTTGTTGTACTCCTCCAGGTCGTCGGGGGCACCGGCGTTATACTGCACGGGGCCGTTGTGGACCAGGGGCGCGCCAGGGGCCATGGCCTCCTCCACGGTGAACACCGCGCCCGTGGGTTCGTACTCCACCTTAATAAGGGAGGCGGCCTTGTCGGCGATTTCCGGTGTCCGGGCCACGATGCCCGCCACACGGTCGCCCACATGGCGGACCTTCATGTTAAACAGGCGGCGGTCATGGGGGGACGGCTCGGGGGTTCCCTGTCCGGCCTGCATATAGTACACATCCGGGCAGTTGAAAGCGGTGATGATGGCGGCCACGCCGTCCAGCTTCTCCGCCTCGCTGGTGTCGATGGACTTGATATAGGCGCTGGCAAAGGGGCTGCGCAAAACATGGAGGCACCAGGCGTTGGTCGGGACCTTATCCTCCACGAACACCGGCTCGCCGGAGACCAGGGCCGCTCCGTCGATCTTCCCGGCGGGCTTGCCGATGATATCAAGCTGGGGCCGGAAGGACGGAGCGATCTCGGTCTTGAACTCGCCCTCATCCCGCAGCTCACAGGCCAGCTTCACAGACAGGTAATAGTGCTCGTAGCCCGCATCGCGGATGAAAATGCTGGTGAGCACATCCTTGATCTGCTCCCGGGTGGGATCAGGATGCTTTTCCAGCAGCCAGGTGAGGATCAGCGCCGCCGCCGGGGCGTTATAGGCGCTCTGCACGATGCCCGCGGCCACCATTGCCTTCTGCACATAGTTCAGCTCGCCCTTCTCCAGCAGGGACTCCGCCGTTTTGATCTCGGCCCCCTCCGCCTGATAGAGCAGGATAAAATTGGAATATTTCAGTTGACCGTTAAAAATAATGGTGTCGGACCCGGCAAAGCCTTCGGCGTCATCGCTGTCGCGGACGGAGTAGCACCCGGTGTGGTACAGCACATTCCGCAGCCGCTCCGTGGCCTCGCCGCGCAGGATGATATTTTCACCGTTGAGTCTGCATTTCACTTCCATTTGCCTTACCTCCCCAGTGTAAATACGATCTTCGCCAGGTACTTCTTATATTCGGCGCTGCCGGAAAGGTCGTCGGTGAACTCCATGGAGTCCGCCAGGTCCGGCGTGGTGCCGTAGGCGAAGTCGCTGCCGGAGACGCTGAGGGCGTAAATGCCCCCGGACACCGCCGCCGTCACAGCCGCGTGGCTGGAGGTGGTGTTGGTGAAGCGCTTGACCCAGCCGGTGCGGTCGGCGTCCAGCACCACATACTCAATGAGGCGCATGCACTGGCTCTGCAAATACTCGCCGATGGGCTTCATCTCCTCGCCGTGAGGCGTGGCGGATTTCAGCACCGCGTCCGCCGCCGTCAATGCCGCGGCCAGGTAGCTGTCCTGGCGGCGCAGGCCGATGTTGCCGCCCACGGTGGCGCTGTTGCGCTTGGTAAACGACGCGCAGAAGTGCGCGGCTTCCTTGATAAATTCCGGCACCAGGTCGCTGTCGATGACCTGATTGAATGTACAGCGGGTGCCGATATAGAGCTTGCCGTCCCGGGCAAAAATATCGTCTAAGCCCAGGCCGTTAATATCAATGAGATCCTTTCCCTGGGCGCTGCCGTTCAAGCGCAGGTCATCGGTGCCGCCGGCCAAATACACGGCGGTGTCGGCGTTCTGCTTGCGCAGCGTCACGGCCTCAAGCGGGGTTGTGGGATGATAGATCATGTTCATTCCTCCTGCTTATTCTACCCGGCCTTCCGGGTGGCCCGCCGTCAAGGCATCGATGAAGTACTCCAGCATACGCCGGGTGGCGTTGCGGCGGTACTCGGGCATGGCGTGGGGCTTGATAACATCATTGCACCAGCTGTCCAGGAACGCGCCCTTGAGTTCGGGGAGCTCCTCCACCTTGTGCCCGATGAGCAATTTTTCCACTTCACGGCTGCGCTCCACCTTGGGACCCGCTGCGCCGGAGGAAGCCCGGAAATCTACCACTACACCATCCTGGATGTTGGCAGCAGCGGAAAGGGTCAATTTCGAGATAGCGTTGGAGCGGCGCATGCCGATCTTGCGGAAGAAAATGTGGGTGAACTTCTGGGGCGGGATGACCACCTTGGTGATGATCTCGTCGTCGTGGATGGCCGTGACCTTGGTCTTGATGATGAAATCATCCACCTTCATGCGGCGCTCACCGTCCACGCTCTGGAGCACCACCTCCGCGTCCAGCAGGATCAGCGGCTGGGGCATGTCGCCCTTGGGAGAGGCGTTGCCGATGTTGCCGCCGATGGTGGCGCTGTTGCGCAGAGCAATGGCCCCCATGCGGGAGGCGGCGTCCTTCAGCAGCGGATGGGTCACAGGAGAGGTGTGGATCTCCCAGGAGGTGGACAGAGCGCCGATCTCCACGGTGCCGTCATCCAGCCGGCAAATGCCCTTCAGCTCCGGCAGGTTGGAAATAATGAGAATGGGTTTCTTAAAGCCCGGCACGATGCCCGCGCCGCGGCTGTTGGCCACCATCAGGTCGGAGCCGCCCGCCAGGGGCTGGGCCCCGGTCTCCTTGCGAATTTGCAGAGCCTCGGCCAGGGTCTGGGGCATGTAGCATTTTACTTCTTCCATAATGCAGCTCCTTTCTGGGCGGCCAGGTGAATGGACTCCACGATCAGGTCATAGCCCGTGCAGCGGCAGAGGTTTCCGCTGATACCCAGGCGAATTTCGTCCTCGGTGGGGTTGGGATTTTCGTTCAGCAGCACATAGGTGGCCATGACCATGCCCGGGATGCAGAAGCCGCACTGGACGGCGCCGCCCTCGGCATAAGCCTCGATAATGCACTTGCCCTTTTCCGTGTCGCGGATGCCCTCGATGGTGAGAATTTCCGCGCCCTGGATGGAGCCCACGGGGATGATGCAGGGGGTCACCAGCTTGCCGTTTTTAATGATGGAGCAGGCGCCGCACTCGCCCTCGCCGCAGCCCTCCTTGCTGCCGGTGAGACCGTAGTCCTCCCGCAGCACATCCAGCAGCCGCCGCAGGGGGTTGCCGGTGTAGACCATAGGCTGGCCGTTCAGCGAAAATCGAACATCATTGTACATTCTTCAGCGCCTCCTCAATATCTTCAACAGGAATGGGGATGGAAGTAAACTTGCAGTTCAGGGCCCGCTCCACCGCGTCCACATAGGCCGCCGAAGCGCCGTTGAACACCAGCTCGCCCATGCCCTTGGCGCCGTAGGGGCCCCAGGGATAGGGATTTTCCTGGATGTGATAGAACTGCTTGGGGAAGTCCATGGAGGTGGGGATGACATAGTCGGACATGCTCTTCTGGCGGAAGTAGCCCTTCTTGTTCTCCAGCTTTTCCATGGAGCCGTAGCCCAGGGACTGCATGACGCCGCCGTTGATCTGGCCGTGGACGATGAGCTCGTCGATGGCCTTGCCGATCTCGTGGGAGGACCACACGCCCAGGGTCTTCACCTCATTGGTGAGCTTGTCCACTTCCACTTCCACGATCACCGCGCCCCAGCCGTAGCCCAGGTACGCATCGCCCCGGAAGGTGGCCTGGTCCCAGGGATAGCCGTCGGGGTGCTCGTACTCCACCTCGGTGGAGAAATCGCCCTCGTCCCAGCGCTTCTTCATCTCCAGCGCAGCCCGCTCCACCAGGCGGCCCACGATCATGGTGGACCGGGAGGCGGCGGTGGGGCCGGAGTCCACCACCTTGGAGGTGTCGGGGTTCTTATACTCGATATTGTCGATGGAAATGCCCAGGGTAGAGGCGCAAATTTTGCGTAGGCTGGTCTTGAAGCCCTGGCCCATTTCCGTGGAGCCCACGAAAATTTCCACCTTGTCGCCGGTCTTGGTCAGACGGGCGTGGCCCTTGATGATAGCCTGCTCGCCGTTGCCGGTGAAGGCGCCGCCGTGGTTATAAAGCGCCACGCCGATGCCGCGACCGCAGCCGGGCTTGTATTCCTTGATCTTATTCCAATAGTCGGATCCCCTTGTGATGACCTCGATCATCTCCGGCAGCTTCACATCCTCAATGATGTGGCCGTTGGTGGTGGTCTCGTCGCCCTTCTTGGCCAAATACCGCATCTTGAACGCCAGGGGATCCACGCCCAGGTGGTGGGCCAGGTGGGTCAGGTGGGTCTCGAAGCAGAACAGGGTCTGGGGCGCGCCGAACCCACGGAAGGCGCAGGTGGGGAAGGTGTTGGTGCCGATGCCCTCGCCCTTGAGATAGGTGTTGGGGATGGTGTACACGCCGTTGGCATGGAACACGCCGCGCTGCAGCACCACGAAGGAAGATGAGAGGTAAGCGCCGCAGTTGTAGTAAATATGGCCCTCGGTGCCGATGATCTCGCCGTTTTTCACGGCGGTCTTATAGATGCACTTAGAGGGGTGACGCTTCACGCTGAACTGGGTGTCCTCCTCCCGGTCGAACACCATCTTAATGGGCTTGCGAATGATGTTTTCCGCAATGAGCAGAGCGCCGCAGATAACATCCGGGAAGTGCTCCTTGCCTCCGAAAGCGCCGCCGGTGGTACACTGGCGGATGATAATGTCCTCATAGGGGATGTCCAGCAGACCCGCAATGGACTTGCGGATGTAGAACGGGCACTGAGCGGAGGCGTAGAACACGAACTTGCCGTCCTCATAGTCGGCGATGGCGCTGTTGGTCTCCAGATGGGCGTGCTCCTGATAGGGGGTGGTCAGCGTCTCCTCGAAGATCTCGTCCGCCTCGGCGAAAACCTCCTCCATGGGCTTGCCCTTCTCGCAGAACAGCTCGCACATGACATTGCTGCCCTTCTCCGGGAACATGGGGCCGCCCACGCAGTTAATGCCGTCGTCGATGGTCACGGCGGGGGTCTCCTCGGTGTAGTCGATCTTGATCTGGTCGCGCAGGTCCTTCAGCGTCCCGCGGTCGGGGCCTACCACAATACCGATGGTCTCGCCCACATACAGCACATAATCCTCGGCAAAGCAGCGCCAGTCCTTCATGATCATCCACAGCTCGTTTTTGCCCTGGGCGGGAATGTCCTTGGCGGAGATAAAATAGTACCCCTCCGGCATTTCCGGCAGGTGGATGGCGTCGATGGTGCCTCTGGGGACCGTAGAACGGACCATATAGGCGTACTGCATATCCGGCAGAGTCATGTCGCAGACATAGGTCGCCTCACCGCGGGCTTTTTCAACGGCGTCCACGCGTATGATCTTGTCGCCGATTTTCGTTGCTGGCATTGTATAGCCTCCCTCTTATGTACAATTAGTAAAAAGATATAATACCTATATATAACTATACTGCATTGTAGCATAAAATTTCACTTTTGAAAAGGGAAACCGTGATTCTATTTTGCAAATAATGACACATTTCATTGACAAAAATGGGCGTGACTGGGTATACTACGGAAAAGGAGTGTTGCCCATGAAAATAGGATGCGTTTTAATGGCCGCAGGCTTTGGCCGGCGCTTCGGCGGAAACAAGCTGACGGCAGAGCTGGAGGGCGGCGAGACCCTGATTGAATGCGCCCTGGCCGCCATTCCCGGGGACAAGCTCTCCCAGGTGGTGGTGGTGACCCAGTACCCCCGGGTGGAGGAGCTGGCAAAAAAATACGGCTTCCCCTCCCTGCGAAACGAACACCCGGAGCGGGGACAGAGCGAGTCCATCCGCCTGGGCCTGGCGGCGCTGCAAGACTGCGACGCGGTGCTCTTCCAGGTGGCGGACCAGCCCAAGCTGCAAAAGGAGACGGTGGCCCGGCTCATTGACTTTGCCGCCGCCCACCCGGACCGCATCGTGGGCCTGGGCCACAATGGCCGACGGGGCAATCCCTGCGTTTTTCCGGCGAAGTTTTTCCCGGAGCTCATGGCTCTTACCGGCGACCACGGCGGCCGTTCGGTGATTCTAAATCACGAGGAGGACCTGCTGCTCATGGAGGTCTCCCCCGCCCAGCTCATCGATATCGACACCCCGGAGCAGCTGGAAAAGTTGTGATAACAATAGAAAAAGCCTGTCATTCCGAGGGGGAATACGGATTCCCACGGCCGTTTCGCGCCCTCGGAATGACAGGTTTTATTTATGACCGGAAAAATAAAGCAATATCAAACTAGCAAACTGAAAGTTGTCAAGATAATTCCGGAAGAATAACCATCACCTTTTTGCATGATTTGCAGCAGTAAGATTCTTCTTCATCGGATGCATATTTTATCCATACAACCGGCTCCATCTTAGAAAACAAGCCCCTTTTCTTAACATCTTCTTCGGATTTGTAGATGACTGCTGTACTACCTTTCCCATCAAGATATACAATTCCTCTCTCCATCTCTTCTCCACAATACGGACATTTCATATTATTTTCTCCCCAACTTTTGGTTTGTTAAATTTTGATTCAACATAGCGTAGATAAAAGCAAATATCAATCGGCTTACCGAAAAAAACACAGGAGTTACCAACAGGCTCAAAAAGGACGGTCCCTATCGGAGCCGTCCTTTTGATTCGTATTATCGCAAGAATTACTTGCCCATGTTCATCTGGGCAGCGACCTCAGCAGCGAAGTCCTCCTGCTTCTTCTCGATGCCCTCGCCGGTGGCGAAACGCACGGCGTCCACGAACTTCACGGAGCCGCCCAGCTTCTTGGCCGCGTCGGCGATGTAGCCCTCCACGGAGCCGGTGAACAGGTCGCCGCGCACGAACTCCTGCTGCAGCAGGCAGTTCTCCTGGTAGAACTTGTTCATCTTGCCCATGACGATCTTCTCCTTGACCTGAGCGGGCTTGGAGGCCATCTTGGGATCCTGGTCCATGAGAGCCAGGGCCACCTTCTTCTCCTCGTCCAGCACATCCTGGCTCACCTGGGACTTATCCCAAAAGCGGGGATTCAGAGCGGCAATCTGCATGGCGACATTCTTGCCGATCTCGGTGGCGTCGATACCGCCCTCCACGGCCAGGTTCACCAGCACGCCGATTTTACCGCCGGCATGGACATAACCCACGGAGGTGTTGGTGTCCACGCGGACGAAGCGGCGAATCTGCAGGTTCTCACCGATGGACATGACCTTCTCAGGCATGGTCTCGGCCACGGTCAGCTCGCTGCCGGCATACTTGCAGTTCATCAGCGCGTCCACATCGGCGGGGTTGCAGTCCAAAATGGTCTTGGCAATGTCCTTCACGAAGGCCACGAAAGAGTCGCTCTTGGCGCAGAAGTCGGTCTCGCAGTTCACTTCCACCAGGGCAGCGGCGCCGTTTTCCACGCACACATAGCTCATGCCCTCGGCGGCGATGCGGCCAGCCTTCTTGGCGGCCTTGGCCAGGCCCTTCTCGCGCAGGTACTCCACGGCCTTGTCCATATCGCCGTCGGTCTCCACCAGAGCCTTCTTGCAGTCCATCATGCCCACGCCGGTCATTTCGCGCAGGTTCTTAACATCAGCAGCAGTAAAAGCCATTTTTATATCCTCCAATTCATAAGTTCACAAAATAAGGGGCAGGGACACGCCCTGCCCCGTTGGTTCAGCGGTAAAAGGAATTTGCTTATTCGGCGGCTTCCTCGGCGGGAGCGGCGGCCTCTTCGGTCTGCTCGCCCTGGCGGCCCTCGATCATAGCGTTGGCCATGACGGAGGAGATCAGCTTGATGGCGCGGATGGCGTCATCGTTGCCGGGGATAGGATAGTCGATCTCGTCGGGATCGCAGTTGGTATCGGCAATGGCCACAACGGGAATGCCCAGGCGGTGTGCCTCGGCGATGGCATTGCGCTCCTTGCGGGTGTCCACGATGAACAGAGCGCCGGGCAGCTTCTTCATTTCCTTCACGCCGCCCAGATACTTCTCCAGCTTCTCGATCTCGCCCAGGTGCTTGATAACTTCCTTCTTGGGCAGCATATCAAAGGTGCCGTCGGCCTGCATGGTCTTCAGCTGGTTCAGGCGGTCCACACGGGTGCGCATGGTCTTGAAGTTGGTCATCATGCCGCCCAGCCAGCGGGCGTTGACATAGTACATATTGCAGCGCAGGGCCTCATCCTTGATAGCTTCCTGAGCCTGCTTCTTAGTGCCCACGAACAGCAGGCTCTGGCCGGACTCGCTGAGCTCACGCACGAAGTTGTAAGCCTCCTCCAGCTTCTTCACGGTCTTCTGCAGGTCGATGATGTAAATCCCGTTGCGCTCGGTGTAAATGTAGGGAGCCATCTTGGGGTTCCAGCGGCGGGTCTGGTGACCGAAGTGTACGCCGGCCTCCAGCAGAGCCTTCATGGAAACAACATTCTGATTTGCCATTTTGATTCGTTCTCCTTTGAAATTTAGTTTTACCCTCCAGGCTTTTCCTCCCCCCGGCCAACCGTTTCGGCACCGACCGAGAGTCCAAACCTGTGCGGAATGCTGAAATATAATACCACATACAAATATAAATTGCAAGTGGTTTTTCTTGATTTTCTCTATTTTCTGCGGTTTTTTCCCGCCTTATCCCCAGCGGCGGCGCTTTCTGTCCGGCGATCCCTCCGGGCGGCGGAAGGGTTTATCGATGAGAATGATGTCGTCCCCGAATTTCTGCACGCAGTCCCAGGGTATGTAGTAGTCCTCTCCCCTGCCGAACAGGCCGAAAAAGCGGCACGGGCCGAACACGATCAGCGCCCGCACCTCTCCCTCCGGCAGCTTCACCTCCACATCGCCCACGCAGCCCAGGCGGCAGCCGTCGCAGAGGTTGATGACCTCCTTGCGCCGCAGTTGTGTAAAACGATTCAGCATAGCAACCACCCCTTGGGGCATTTTATGTCCCCGGGTGGCCAAATGTGCCAGTCCCGCGAAAAACGGGCAGGCACCGGAAACCAGTGTCTGCCCGCCGAGCTTATTTCTTTTCGTGGCAGCCGCTGCATGATCGGCAGTGTCCGCTGCACGACTGGCAGTTACCGCCGCAGCCGCCCTTTTTGCTCTTCAGCAAATGGACCAGTGCTGCGCCAGCGCCCACCAGGATCGCCGCCAACGCGATCCAATCCATTGCGCTCATAGCTTTCGCCTCACTTTTTCTTGCCGCCGTGGGTGGCCTTCATGCGCTTTTCGTGGTTCAAAATGGTCTTGCGGATGCGCAGATTCTCCGGCGTGACCTCCAGCAGCTCGTCGTCCGCCAGGAACTCCAGGCACTGCTCCAGGCTCATTTTCCGGGGCGGCACCAGGCGCAGGGCATCGTCGGAGCCGGAGGCGCGGGTGTTGGTCTGCTGCTTTTTCTTGCAGACATTCACGGTGATGTCCTCCTGCTTGGGGGACACACCCACCACCATGCCCTCATACACCTTCACGCCCGCGCCGATAAACAGCGTCCCACGCTCCTGGGCGTTAAAGAGGCCGTAGGTGATGGATTCGCCGGTCTCAAAGGACACCAAAGACCCTGTATTCCGCCGGTTCATCTCGCCCTTATAGGGCGCGTAGCTGTCAAATACGCTGGCCATAATGCCCTCGCCGCGGGTGTCCGTAAGGAACTCGTTGCGGTAGCCGAACAGGCCCCGGGACGGCACCAGGAACTCCACCTTCATGCGACTGCCCACAGGGGTCATCTCCACCAGGTCGCCCTTGCGCGCGCCGATCTTCTCGATGACCGCGCCCACAGACTCGCTGGGCACATCCACCACCAGGCGCTCGATGGGCTCGCACTTCTTGCCGTCGATGGTCTGATACAGCACCCGGGGGGGCGACACCTGAAACTCATACCCCTCCCGGCGCATAGTCTCAATAAGAATAGACAGGCTCATTTCGCCGCGCCCCGCCACATTAAAGGCGTCCATAGCCCCGGGAATTTCAGACACCCGCAGAGACACATCCTTCAGTGTCTCCCGAAACAGCCGCTCGCGGAGCTGGCGGGAGGTGACGAACTTGCCCTCCCGGCCCGCAAAGGGCGAGTCGTTGATGGAGAAGGTCATCTCCATGGTGGGGGCGGAAATTTTCACAAAGGGCAACGGCTCCACGGTGCCGGGGTCGCATATAGTGTCGCCGATGGTAATGTCACCGATACCGCTGAGGGCGATGATGTTGCCCGCCGTGGACACCGTAACGGGCTTCTTCCCCAGGCCCTCGAACTCATACAGGCTCACCGCCTTGGCCTTCTTGGCCGGGGCGTCAGGGTCGTGGTAGTTGCACACGGCGATCTCCTGGTTCTGCTTCAGCGTGCCCCGCTCAATGCGCCCGATGGCGATACGGCCCACGAACTCATTATAGTCAATGGCGGACACCAGCATCTGAAACGGCTCGTCCACATTGGCCTCGGGCGCGGGAATATACTCCAAAATGGTGTCAAACAGCGGCTTTAAGTCCGTGCCGGGCACATCGGGAGAATAGGACGCAATGCCCTGCCGGGCGGAGCAGAACAGCATGGGGGAATCCAATTGCTCCTCCGTGGCGTCCAGGTCCAGCAGCAGCTCCAGCACCTCGTCCACCACCTCGTGGATGCGCTGGTCGGGCCGGTCGATCTTGTTCACCACCACGATGACCCGGTGACCCAGCTCCAAAGCGCGGCTGAGCACAAAGCGGGTCTGGGGCATGGGCCCCTCGGCGGCGTCCACCAGCAGGATAACGCCGTTGACCATCTTCAAAATGCGCTCCACCTCGCCGCCGAAGTCGGCGTGGCCCGGGGTGTCAACAATGTTTATCTTCGTGTCGCCGTAGCGGATAGCGGTGTTCTTAGCCAGGATGGTGATGCCCCGCTCCCGCTCCAGGTCGTTGGAGTCCATGACCCGGTCCACGGTCTCCTGGTTCTCCCGGTACACGCCGCCCTGCTTGAGCATTTCGTCCACCAGGGTAGTTTTGCCGTGGTCAACATGGGCGATAATGGCAACATTTCTCAGTTTTTCGTTCTGCAATGGTATAAGCCCCTTTCTCATGGCTGGATTCTTGATTACCAACCTTTGTATTATAGGCTCTTAAAAAGCAGATTGCAAGGGTTTTTGCGTATTTTTCGTCCCATCCATTGACATTTTCCCGCCCAGCGTGTAAAATAATGGAGCCAAAAACCTGTCTCAGTAGCTCAGCTGGATAGAGCGTGCGCCTCCTAAGCGTAAGGTCGGGGGTTCGAATCCCTTCTGGGACGCCAAAAACAGCACCCATCCCAAAGCCCCGAGCCCATCGGGGCTTTCCCTTTTTTCCCCATTCAGTGCGGCAGCCACCTCCAAGCCCTACGCCAAGGAGTGCCGGGAAGCCCGGCTGGACATTGACCGCCGCATGCGCAACACCATCGGCAAATGGAGGTCTGCCACATGAAATACGCCGGCATGCCCGCTGCCATGCGGGCCATCTTCGCCGCGTCCTTCCGCCGCCAGCTCACCGCCGTGCCGGTCTACGGCGAAGCCGCCGCTTTGGGCATCATGTTCCTGGTGCTGTCCCAGGTCTGCCAATACGGCGCCGAGCTGCACGGTGAAACCACGCCCCAATAAAAAGGAGCCTCCCCATGCCCAAATTTCTCCCCTTCACCCTGGACTTTGCAGCCCTGGCCCTGCTGTATTTTCTCCTCCTG
The DNA here is from genome assembly GCA_963650985.1 of Clostridium sp. CAG:413. Classification (GTDB taxonomy): domain Bacteria; phylum Bacillota; class Clostridia; order Oscillospirales; family Oscillospiraceae; genus Vescimonas. Next base: position 12,802 of record CAVJNL010000017.1, on the reverse strand, counting down.
CGCCCCCGCCACTCCAATTAAAAAGCAGCCCGCAGCGGTTCACACCCCGACCCCGCCGCAGGCTTTTTGTTATATAATATAGTAAAAGAGCGCCCGCCGTAGCAGACGCTCTTTTTTGATTGGATTTATCTCTGCCCCTTGTCGTAGGGAATGCCCTCCGCCTTGGGAGCGCGGGACTTCTTGGAAGTGAAGGCCAGCACCAGCAGGGAGATAATGTAGGGCATCATGTTGTACACCTGGCTGGGGATGTTCAGCGCTCTGAGGAAGTCGAAGCCCGTGTACACATTGGACAGCGCCCGGAACAAGCCGAATAGCAGCGCCGCCAGTGCAATGCGCGTGGGCTTCCACTGGCCGAAGATCATAACGGCCAAGGACAAGAAGCCGAAGCCCGCCACGCCGTACTCAAACCGCCACTCGGACACGCCCGCAGTGATGAACACGATACCGCCCAGGCCGCCCAGCACGCCGGAAATGAGCACACCGGCCCAGCGCATCTTGTATACGCTGATACCCACGGAGTTGGCCGCCTGCGGATGCTCGCCGCAGGCCATGAGCCGCAGACCGAACCGGGTCTTATACAGCAGCACATAGGACACAACCAGCAAAATCAGCGTCACCAGCATGAACCAGCTAAACTCGAAGGAGCCGATGTTCACCAAAAACGATCTCTTGGCGCCGGCGAACTGGATGGTAGAGGACACATCGTCGGGGTTGGCCGCCGTGTTGATGGCCTTCACGATGACCGTAGCCCCCGCCAGGCCCAGCATATTCAGCGCCGTACCCACAATGGTCTGGTCCGCCTTAAAGTTGATGCAGGCCACAGCCAGCAGGCTGGAGTAGATCATGCCCACCAAAGCCGCTGCCAGCAGCACCACCAGCAGCATCGCAATGGGTGCGGAGTTTGTAGGCATATAGCGCATAGCCAGCGCGCCGCCCAGGGCGCCCATGATCATCACGCCCTCCAGGCCCAGGTTGATAACGCCCGAGTGTTCCGAGAAGCAGCCGCCCAGGGCCACCAGGATCAGCACGGAAGCGAAAGTCAGTGTATATTGCAGCAGCAATGCCATTACTGATCGCCTCCTTTCCCGTTGTTCGCATCAGCAGGCGGTGTTTCGCTCTGCTCCTTTTCCTTCAGCGCGGTCTTTTCCTCCCGCTTGCGGATGCCCGCGTTCATGGCGTACTTCATGAACAGCACAAAGCCGCACAGGTAGATGATCAGCGAGGAGATCAGGTCGGAAATTTGCGCGCAGTACATACTCTTGTTCACATACGCGCCGCCAGCGGTGATATGCTGGATGAAGAAGGAGGCCAAAATGGTCCCGAAGGGATTCAGGCCGCCCAGGAAGGCCGCCGCGATTCCGTTAAAGCCCATGCCGGGCACGGAGGAGGTAGAGCACTGCCACTGCTCGTAGCCGGTGAGGTACAGCATCGCCGCGCCCAGACCGGCCAGCGCGCCGGAGATGACCAGGGTGAGGATGATGTTTCTCTTCTCGGCCATGCCGCAGTATTTGGCGGCGTTCTTGTTGTTGCCGGTGGCCCGCAGCTCGTAGCCGAAGCGGGTCTTTTCCAGCACGACCCACACCGCCACCGCCGCCAGCACGGACAGCGGCAGGGCCAGGCCCACATAACCATTGTCGTTAAACAGGCTGCCCAGGCCCAGGGAGGGCAGGATGGCCGAGGGATTCTTGTGCGCCAGCACAAAGGTGTACGGGCTGGTGGCCTCCTTCACATTGGTCAGCAGCATGTTTGTCAGATACAAAACGATCCAGTTGAGCATGATGCCCGAGATGACCTCATTCACATTGCAGTAGGACTTCAGCAGGCCGGAGATAGCGCCCAGCACCATGCCGCCCAGCATCGCCAGCAGCATGCACGGCAGCCAGCCCCAACCCCAGGCCAGGGCGGCGTACAGGCTCAGCGCCACGCCCGCGCAGTACTGGCCCGCCGCGCCGATGTTGAACAGGCCCACCTTGTAGGCAAACAGGATGGACAGCGCGCACATCAGCAGCGGTGCGGTCTTCACCAGGGTGTTGCCCAGGTACTTGGCCTGGGTCGCGGCCTTGCTATAGTTGAGGAAGTTTTTGATAACGGCCATGATTGCCTCACCCGCGCCGCTAGGATTGATGAACAGCAGCACGATAAAGCCGATGAGCAGACCCAAGAGTACGCAGATCAGCGATGCCAGCAAAGACTGCACGCCGTCGTTTTTCAGAATGTTCTTTTTCATTCCTTCACCTCGTCTCTCTTGGCGCCGGCCATGTACAGGCCCAGCTCCTCTTGGGTGGTGGTCTTGGGATCCAGCTCGCCCACGATCTCGCCCTCGTACATCACCAGGATGCGGTCAGGCACATCTATCACCTCGTCCAGCTCCAGCGAAACCAGCAGCACGGCCTTTCCGGCGTCGCGCTGGGCCACCAGCTCCTTGTGGACATTTTCGATGGCGCCCACATCCAGTCCGCGGGTGGGCTGCACAGCCACCAGCAGCTCGGGATCCTTGTCGATCTCCCGGGCCACAATGGCCTTCTGCTGGTTGCCGCCGGACATGCTCCGGGCCATGGTAATGGGCCCCTGGCCGCTGCGGATGTCGTATTCTTCAATGAGCTTCTCCGCGTACTTGCGGATGTTATCCCGCCGCAGGAAGCCCGCCTTGCTGGTGAATTCCGGCTCAAAGTACCGCTCCAGCACCAGGTTGTCCTCCAGGGAATAGTCCAGCACCAGGCCGTGCTTGTGCCGGTCCTCGGGAATGTGGGACATACCCAGGATGTTCCGTTTGCGGATGGGCATTTTCGTGATGTCGGTGCCGCACAGCGTCACCTTGCCGCCCGCCACAGGCTCCAGGCCCGTGAGGCCGTACACCAGCTCCGTCTGGCCGTTGCCGTCGATACCGGCAACGCAGACGATCTCGCCCTTGCGCACCTTGAAGCTCACATCGCGCACGGCGTTTTTCTTGTGCACCTTGCTGGCCACGGTCATGTGCTCCACATCCAGCACCACTTCGCCGGGCTTCGATGGCCCTTTCACCACATGGAAGTTCACATCGTGGCCCACCATCATGGCGCTGAGCTGCTCCACGCTGGTGTCCTTGGTCTCCACGGTGCCGATGTACTTGCCCTTGCGCAGCACGGTGCAGCGGTCGGACACGGCCATGATCTCGTTGAGCTTGTGGGAAATAAAGAGGATAGACTTCCCCTCCGCGGCGAGACTCCGCATGATCTCCATGAGCTCGTCGATCTCCTGGGGTGTCAGCACGGCGGTAGGCTCGTCGAAAATCAGGATCTCATTTTCCCGGTACAGCATTTTCAGGATCTCGGTGCGCTGCTGCATACCCACGGTGATGTCCTCGATCAGCGCGTCGGGGTCGATCTTCAGACCATAGCGCTCGCTGAGCTCCATGACCTTGGTCCGGGCCTCCTTCTTCTGCAAAAAGCCCATTTTCGTGGGCTCCACGCCCATGATGATGTTGTCCAGCACCGTGAAGCACTCCACCAGCTTAAAGTGCTGGTGTACCATGCCGATGCCCAGGGCGTTGGCGTCGTTGGGGTCTTTGATGGACACCTCCACGCCGTCTTTTTTGATGATGCCCTCCTCAGCCTGATACAGGCCGAAAAGCACGCTCATCAGCGTAGATTTACCTGCGCCGTTCTCGCCCAGCAGGGCGTGGATCTCACCCTTCTTCAGTTGAAGCGTGATGTCGTCATTGGCGATGATACCAGGAAACCGTTTAGTGATGTGCAGCATCTCGATTGCATACGGTCTGTCCAAGTTTTCGCCCTCCCTTCCGTTTTCATGGCCCGCCGCTTTTGCACTGTACGGGGACGGAAACCACAATAGATGTTGTTATTATACTATACTTTCTTCCATAAAGCAAAGACAATTTATTGAAATTTACCAGCTTTTCTGCGAAAAATTTCCCTTTCCGCCCCCCAAGCATCGAAAAATCTCTCCCCACACGAAATATTTATTTCAAAGAATCCCCCCTCCGTAGGGGGCGGTGTCCCCGACGACCCGCCCCCACCGCGCCCCCATGTAAAAACCGTCACTGCGACGCCGCCCGCCGTCTCCTCACAATTCCCCCAAGCGAAAAGAAAGACCGCCGAAGCGGTCTTTCTTTTCAATCAATTAACTACACTGTACCCAAAGCAATTTCTTACTTGATCTTACCCTGGTCGTCCAAAGTGATAGCGGTAGCGAAGTCGCTGGCAGCCTTGGTGGTGTCATTGCTGACCTTCACGGTGCCGTCGTACATAGCCTTCACCATGGTCTTATAATCGTCCTGAGTGAAAGCGCCATCCTTCCACTGGGTGCTCTCCATGGGGATCTGGACATAGTTCAGAGTGGGATCGTCAGCGGACACTAGGCCCAGAGTCACGATCTTGCCCTTGTACTTATCCCAGTTGCCGTTCACGATGACATCAGTCAGGGTGTCGAAGGTGGCGGGATACAGGCCCTTCATAGCGGAGGTAACAGTCAGAGCCTTGTAGCTGTCGATGGTAGCCTGATCGGCGCCCTCACCGGCAGCGTAGTTGGCGATAACACCAGCCTGGTCCACATCGACGCCGATGACCTTAGCGCCGTCGACCTTCTTGGCAGCGTCAACAGCGGAGGTGTAGATACCGCCGCCGCAGGCGAACACGACCTCAGTGCCGCCCTGATACCAGGTGTCCATCACAGCGGTGATGTCGGCATCGCCGAAGAACTGGCCGCCATAGATGTAGTTGACCTTAACATCGGTCAGGCTCATGTCAGCAGCAGCAGCGTTCACGCCCTGCACGAAGCCGTAACCATAGCGAACCACAGCGGGAACAGCCATGCCGCCCAGGAAGCCCAGGTTCTTGTAGCCCAGCTTTACAGCAGCGTAACCGGCCATGTAGCCGCACAGCTCCTCGGAGTAGATAGCGCAGTAGACATTGCTCATGTCAACATACTTATCCAGATCCCAGTTGTCGGGGTTGTAGTCATACTCTTCGCCAGCCTTAGCCACACCGGCCTCCAGCAGGTCGCCCTTGGCCACATCCAGAGCGATGAACTTCACATCAGGATGCTGGGGAGCAGCCTCAACGATAGCGCCGCCGAAAGCATAGCCGGGCATCACGATCACATTGAAGCCATCGTCAACAGCGCTCTCGATCATAGCCACACGGTCAGCGGTGTTATCGCCGTTGGGCTTATAATACTTGAACTCAACGCCGTTCTTGTCGGCGAAAGCCTTGCAGGCCTCGTAGGTGGTCTGGTTGAAGGACTGGTCGGTGATGTCACCGTAGTCGGTGATCATGGCGACTTTGTAGTCACCGGTTTTCCCGCTATTGTCATCTTTCTTACCGCAAGCAAACAGCGCCACGGTCATGACAAGAGCAAGAAGCAGAGCAAGAAACTTTTTCATGTCTTATCTACCTTTCTTCGTTTTTCCCGCCCATAGGAGCGGACAGATTTGCATGGTATCGCTGCCATGCTTGTGCCCATTTTAGCAGTTAATCCGCTAAAATGCAAGACCCAATTTACAAGCTGGGTGCAAAAAGCAGTCCTTTCTGTGTGCAGACTGCACAAAGGACTGCTTTTTCAATAATTTAGGTTATTTATTTTCCATCTTCACCGCGATCTCCAGCGCAATTTTCATCATATTGGTGAAATTGGTCTGGCGCTCGTCGGCGGAGAGCTCCGTGCCGTTGACCAGGTTGTCGGAAATGGAGCAGATAGCCAAAGCGCGCTTGCCGGTGTAAGCGGCGGTGCAGTAGAGCGCCGCAGCCTCCATCTCCACCGCCATCACGCCCATCTTGCCAAAGCGCATGTTCCGCTGGGCCGCGTCATAAAAGGTGTCGGAGGAATAGAGATTGCCCACGGGCATCTTCACGCCCAGCTCCTTGGCGCTCTCCACGGCGGCCATCAGCAGGTCAAAGTCGCAGATGGGCGCGTAGCTGCCGCCCAGCTCATACTGGTCTGCGAAGTTAGAGTTGGTGCAGGCGCCCTGCCCGGCCACCACGCTGCCCAGCTCCAGGTCAGCGCGCATAGCCCCGGCGGAGCCCACGCGGATGATGTTCTCCACATCGTACTGGGTATACAGCTCATAGGAATAGATACCGACAGACGGCATACCCATGCCGCTGGCCATCACGGAGACCGGCACACCCTTGTAGGTGCCCGTGTAACCCTGCACGCCGCGCACATTGTTCACCAGCTTCGGCTCGGTGAGGAAGGTCTCTGCAATAAACTTCGCCCGCAGCGGATCGCCGGGCATCAGTACGGTTTTCGCGAAATCGCCTTTGTTGGCATTATTATGAGGGGTAGACATATTTATATATCCTCCTATTTATTTTTCCATGGCCTTCACGGCCTTCACAATGCGGCTGGTGCCCAGGCGGTCAGCGCCCAGGGCCACGAAGTCCTCCGCGTCCTGCAAATTGGCAATGCCCCCGGCGGCCTTAATTTTCACATGGGGCGAAACATGGGCCTTAAACAGCGCCACATCCTCCCTCGTCGCGCCGCCCCCGCCGAAGCCGGTGGAGGTCTTGATATACTCCGCGCCGGACTCGGAAACCACCCGGCACATCTCTTTCTTTTCTTCGTCCGTCAGCAGACAAGTCTCGATGATGACCTTCAGCATCTTCCCGCCGCAGGCCGCCTTCACCGCCTTGATCTCCTCCAGGACCTTGTCATACAGCCCGTCCTTCACCCAGCCGATGTTGATGACCATGTCGATCTCCGACGCGCCGTTTTTCACCGCGTCCTCGGTCTCAAAGCACTTGGTGGCAGTGGTGCTGTATCCATTGGGGAAGCCGATAACGGTGCAGATGGCGATCTTCCCCGCCACATACTCCGCCGCCTGCTTCACATAGCTGGCCGGGATGCACACGCTGGCGCAGCCGTACTTCATTCCATCGTCGCAGATGGCGCGGATCTCCTCCCAGGTAGACCCCTGGCTCAAAAGGGTGTGATCCACCCGCCGGAGAATGTCTTTCACATTGTCGTTCATGTGTAAATAGCTCTCCTTTCGGTCATTGTGAAATCAGTATACCACAATTTCGTTGCCTCCGCAACCAAATTAAAGTCCCAAATACGGAACCACCAGCGCCAGCAGCATCACCACCGCCAGCAGCAGGGCAATGCCCATAGCCACATATCTCGTCCACTTGGGTCTCATGCGTTCTCCTCCTCCGTAATAATTCTGCGAATGCTCTTTTCCACCTTCCGCCGGGGGGCCATGATCTCATGTCCGCAGCCCAGACAGCGGAGCTTGATGTCCATGCCGACGCGAAGCACCAGCCATTCCTTGCTGCCGCAGGGGTGGGTCTTTTTCATCTCGACTTTATCGTTTAGTTTCAGATCCATCTCATTCTCCCCCGTCCTTTATCAGATCCCAGTAGTGCTTGGCGGCCTGCTCGGTCTTGTTGTCGGCGTATTCGTAATAGGTGGTGTCGCCCAAGCTCTCTGGCAAGTATCTTTGCTTTACATAGTGCTTGGGATATACATGCGGGTACTTATACGCCTGGGGCCTCTCGCTGCCCGCGCTGTCGGCATGTACATTTTTCAGGTGCCTGGGGATGTCCCCCACCTTCCCCGCCTCAATGTCCTGCATGGCGGCAATGATGGCGTTGTGGGACGAATTGGATTTCGGCGCCGTAGCCAGCAGCACCGCCGCCTCCGCCAGGGGAAGCCGCGCCTCCGGAAGTCCCAACTGCACCGCCGCGTCCACACAGGCTTTGGTAATAGCCATAGCCTGGGGATAGGCCAGCCCAATGTCCTCCGACGCGATGACCAGCAGCCGCCTGCACGGGGACAAAAGATCCCCCGCCACCAGCAGCCGCCCCAGGTAATACACCGCCGCGTCCGGGTCGGACCCCCGGATGGACTTCTGCAAGGCCGAGAGCAGGTCGTAGTGGTCGTCCCCCGCCCGATCGTAGCGCATGGCGCTGTGTTGGGCCACCTGTAAAGCGCCCCCCCTTGTCAGCCGCAGCGCCCCGTCCACGGGCTTGGCCGCCCGGCTCAGCAGCTCCACGGCGTTCACGGCCTTGCGCACATCCCCGCCGCAGCCCATGGCAATGGTCATGGGCACCTCTTCCTCCCAGGAAAGCGGCAGCGCGCTCTGCGCCTGCACGATACCCAGTGCCCGCTCCACCGCCGACACCGTCTCCTCCGCCGTCAGGGGCTTGAACTCAAACACCGTGCTTCGGGAGAGCAGGGCGTTGTACACATAAAAATACGGGTTCTCCGTGGTGGAAGCCACCAGCGTGATCTTCCCGTTTTCCATATACTCCAGCAGGCTCTGCTGCTGCTTTTTGTTAAAATATTGTATCTCGTCCAGATACAGCAGCGCCCCGTTGGGGGCCACCATGGTCCCCACATCCGCCATAATGTCCTTCACATCCTGGAGCGAAGCGGTGGTGGCGTTGAGATGATAGAGGGTCTTGTTGGTTTTCCTCGCGATAATGCCCGCCACAGTGGTCTTGCCCGTGCCGGAGGGGCCGTAGAAGATGAGATTCGCAGCAATGCCGCTCTCAATGATCCGCCGGAGTATCGCCCCATCGCCCAGCAAATGCTTCTGCCCCGCCACCTCGTCCAGCGTCTGTGGCCGAATGGCGTCGGCCAGCGGCTGCATTTCCATACAGCGCCCCCCTTTCATAAGATTTTATCATTATAACACACTGTTCCGGGAATTGCAATTTTCTTTCGCAGCGCTTATAATACCCCTCAAGAGGTGATGAATTTTGAAGAATCCTGCCGAAGTAAACGCCATCATTGCGGAGCTGGAGCGCCTGTATCCGGACGCTCTCTGCTCCCTGGAATATAAAAAGGACTACGAGCTTCTTTTCGCCGTGCGCCTGTCCGCCCAGTGTACCGACGCCCGGGTGAACCAAGTCACCCCCGCCCTTTTCGCCCGCTTCCCCACCCTGGAGTCCTTCGCCCAGGCCAGCGAAGCCGAGATGGGCGAGTATGTCCACTCCTGCGGCTTTTGGCGGGCTAAGGCCCACGACCTGGTGGCCTCCGCCCAAATGCTCCTGCGGGACTTCGGCGGCAAGGTGCCGGACAACATGGCCGACCTTCTCCGCCTCCCCGGCGTAGGCCGCAAGACCGCCAACCTCATCTTAGGCGACATTTACGGCCAAGAGGGCTATGTCTGCGACACCCACTGCATCCGCATCACAGGCCGCCTGGGGCTCTCCGATGGCAGCAAAGACCCCCTGCGGGTAGAAAAGCAGCTCCGCGCCTGCCTGCCCCCGGAAAAATCCAGCGACTTCTGCCACCGCATGGTCCTCCATGGCCGCGCCGTCTGTACCGCCCGCACCCCCCACTGCGCCGCCTGCCCCCTCCGCCTCCTCTGCGACACAGGCCGCACCGCCGAATAAATGCAGCAAAAATTTTTTAAAAAAACATTTGAAATTTTCTTTTTTCTCCGCTATAATAAGCCCACAACGAGTGGCGTTTCTGCGTAAATCCGGTTGTAGAAACGCCCTCTTTATTTTTATCAGCACATCGCGCTGCAGCAATGCGTAAGTCCAGATCAGCCCCGGACTTGCGCATTTACTTTTTTAGAAAGGAAAGTGACTTATTTTGAACGAAAACAACCAATTCCTGGGCACGGAGCCCATAAAAAAGCTCATGGGCCGCTACGCCGTGCCCTGCATCATCTCCCTGCTGGTGGGAGCACTCTATAACATCGTAGACCAAATTTTCATCGCCAACGCCGACTATCTCGGTTCCTACGGCAACGCCGCCAACACCGTGGTCTTCCCCCTGACGGTGGTGGCCCTGGGCTTTGCCGTGTTTATCGGTGACGGCTGCTGCGCCTTCGTGAGCATTGCGCTGGGCCGCCAAAACCAGGAGGACGCCCATAAGTCCGTGGGCAACGCCGTGGTGCTCTGCGTGGTCAGCAGTCTTGCGTTGACGGGTGTCTATCTTGTTTTCAGCGAGCCCATCCTGGCCCTGTTCGGTGGAACAGTCAACGAAGAGACCCATGTCTTTGCTAAGGAATATTTCTTTTACATCACCTTGGGCATTCCCTTTTATATGTTCGGCCAGGCCATGAATCCCGTGATCCGCAGCGACGGCAGCCCGAAATTTGCTATGGTCGCCACTCTCACCGGCGCCATCGCCAATGTGATCCTCGACCCCATTTTCATCTATGGCTTCCACTGGGGCATGATGGGCGCAGCGGTGGCCACGGTCATCGGCCAGGTGCTTACGGCGGCCCTCTCCATTTGGTATCTCCTGCACATGAAGGTCATCCTGCTAAAACGCAGCAGCTTCCGGCTGGATGGGACCTTGATCCCCAAGTTCCTCGTCCTGGGCCTTACCAGCTTTCTTGCGCAGATATCCCTGGTCGTCTCCATGGCAGCCGTGCAGAATATGTGCATGAAATACGGCGCAAAGGACCCCATTTTCGGTCAGCCCGAGTACGCGCAGATCCCCCTGGCCGTCCTGGGCATCGTCATGAAATTCTTCCAGATTGCCATCTCCATCGCCATCGGCATGGCCGCCGGTTGTATCCCCATCGCCGGGTACAATATCGGCGCAAAGAAGAGGAGCCGCGCCAAGGCACTGTTCACCCGTCTGCTTTTGGCAGAGTTCATCGTTGGTGCCATCGCGCTGGTGATCGTTGAGGTGTTCCCGCTGCAGATTGCCATGCTGTTTGGCTCGGCAAACGAAAGCGCCTATTATGCGGACTTCACCGTAAAGTGTTTCCGCATCTATCTGTGTCTCATGCCCCTGGCGACCTTAAATAAAGGGGCCTTCATCTATTTGCAGGCCCTGGGCAAGGCCTTTGCCTCCACCGCCGTTTCCATGACCCGTGAGATCATTTTCGGCGTATCGCTGCCTATTGTCCTGTCGATCTTCTTCGGGCTGGACGGCCTTTTGTGGTCCTTCCCGGCGGCAGACCTGCTGACATTCGTCATCGCGATTTTCTTCATCCGGCAGACATACCGGGAGCTGTCTGCCCCCGATGAAGCCCCTCCGGCGGACAGTACCCCCCCTTTCCTGAACTAAAAAATGCGGCATTGCCGCCTCAGTGCATGAGGAAATCTTGACTTTTACCGCCTCAGCATATATTATTATTAAAACCTATCGTGAACTCAATACGGAAGGAGTGCAAAAAATATGAAGAACAGAGTTATTACCATCAGCCGCGAGTTCGGCAGCGGTGGACGCACCATTGGTCGTAAGGTGGCCGAGAAGCTGGGCATCCCCTGCTATGATTCCGAACTGATCGAAGAAATGGAGAAGCAGACCGGCTTTGCCGCCGACTATGTGAAGGAGGCCGGCGAATATGCCCCCGGCGGCTTCTTCTCCTCCGCCCTCTCCACCCGGATGTTCGGCCCCACCAACGAGGACATTCTCTGGGCCCACCAGTATAAGGTCATCACCGCCCTGGCCGAGAAAGGCCCCTGCGTCATCGTGGGCCGCTGCGCCGACTACATTTTGCAGGACAAGGCCGACTGCCTGAAGGTCTTCATCCACGCGGACATGAAGTTCCGCGCCGAGCGTATCGTAAAGGTGTACGGTGAGCGTGACCAGTCCCCGGAGGAACGCCTGAAGGATAAGGATAAGCGCCGGGCTGCCTACCACCGCTTCTACACCGACATGAAGTGGGGCCACGCCCAGAACTATCATATCACCCTCAACAGCGGCGTCCTGGGCATCGACAAGTGCGTGGACATCCTGGCCCAGCTTTTCTAACCGTGGTACTATTTTCCCTTCTGCATCATATACTGCCATGAAAAGAGCGGAAAGGATGATGCAAAGTGGATATGCAGCAGCTCATGCAGCAGGTGAAAAACGACCCCCAAATGGTGCAGCGCGTCATGCAGTCGCCGGACGGGCAAAAGCTCATGCAGATGCTCACCTCCTCCGATAACGGCGCGGGGCTGGACCATGCCGCCGCCAGCGCAGACAGTGGCAACACCGCCCAAATGGTCGCAATGCTTAAAAAAGTCACGCAGACCCCCGAGGGCGCAGCGCTGTTAGACCGCCTGGGCAGCCAGCTCCAGCGATAAAGGGAGGGGAGCGCCATGTCAGAGCTGCAAGACAAGCTCAATTCCCTCCTGTCCGACCCAGCCGGGATGGCCCAGGTGGTGCAGCTTGCCCAGCAGCTCTCCTCCACCATGGACCCGCCCGCCGCGCCGTCAAACCAGGCC
>CAVJNL010000017.1:0-667 GCA_963650985.1 Clostridium sp. CAG:413 | reverse complement strand
ACCAGGCCGCCGCACCCACCCCCGGGCCGTCCCCCGCCCCGCCAGGCCCTAACCCGGCAGTCCCCGGCTCCCTCCTGGGGGTCATCGACCTGAACACCGTTTCCAAATTCCTGCCCATGCTCCAGGCCCTTTCGTCGGACCAGAGCCATTCCATGCAGCTTCTAAACGCCCTGCGCCCGTATCTGAAAGAGGAAAAACAGGGCAAAGTAGAGCGCGCCGCCCGCCTGGCCCGGCTCATCACCGTGGGCAAGCGATTCTTAACGGAATGGGAGGGCTGAGGGATGTATAACCGCTACACGCGCAACGATAACGGCGTCTACACCCGCATGCCCCAAACCGACCCCCCCGGCGGGAATCCCAACCCAGCACCCCCGCCCCCGGGCCCCAAACCGCCCACACCCCCACCGGGCCCGCCACCCGCACCACCCCACCGCCCCGAGCGGGATATTCTCAATCGGCTCCTGGAAAAGCTCCACTTAGGCGACCTGGACTCCGGCGACCTCCTGGTCCTCCTGCTCCTGTTCATGCTCTTCCGCGAAAAAGCCGACGAAGAACTCCTAATAGCCCTGGGCCTCCTGCTGATATTGTAAAAAATCAAGAAATAAATATCACAATCATAACCACCAGTAAACTGGTGGTTTGACCTGCCCCTAAAAGGGGCTATTAC
>CAVJNL010000016.1:16346-26439 GCA_963650985.1 Clostridium sp. CAG:413 | reverse complement strand
ATATGCCCAGCTGCGAGGACAGCTCCTGCACACTCATGGTCGTTTTCTCCATATACTTCTCTACCTCCACTTCTTTAAATTTAGGTGCGAAAATACCGCCCCGTTTCTGAGAGCGGCTTTCGCGGTTAATTCAGCACAATTGGAGCTTTTCCGTTTGTCCTGATCTGCTGGACTGCGTTGTAAGTGGTAAGGTCTTTCACACCGCAGTCGTTTCGCTTGTCGATGCGCTCCTCTCGCTGCTTGATGCGGCGGTTTTCACGCTGCCGTTTTCTGTTTTTCAATTCCGTTGCCTCCTTCTGAAAAAAATATAGACTGCTCCCGCAGGTGCGGGAAACAGCCTGTTCGGTTGACATCCGCGAGCAAGAAGTGTATTTCTCACTCTTCTCACTCACATTATATAACTTTGCGTTATCCAAGTCAATAGCAAAACAAAAACTTTTTCGCAAAATTTTATACAGTTGTAGAACTCCGTAGAATATATTCTCACAAAGCCCTTGACATTGCTCACTTTCGGTAATACAATATAAGAGAAATCTAAGACGGAGTGTGAGAACTATGTTCCCTGAACGGCTGAAAGACCTTAGAAAAGAAAAAGGAATGACACAGATCGAGCTTGCGACAGCACTTGGCGTGTCCAGTGGCACCGTTGCCATGTGGGAAACCGGAAAACGCAAGCCCAGCTTTGAAATGTTTGAAAAACTGACGGAGGTTTTTGATAAACGGATCGATTATATTCTCGGCACATCTGACGATCCGACTCCGGCAAAGATGAACGATATGGAAGTCACACAGCTCGGAAACTGGGCAATGCAGGAGGAGTACGAGGATGTGATGCGTAAATATTCTCTGCTCGACGATTTCGGTCAGAAGACAATAGCCGCTGTTCTGCGCATGGAATTTGCCCGCTGTCAGGAGCAGGGAACACTGAAAAGCGGGAAAAGCGTGTCCGTTTCCGTAAAAGTGCGAGATCTGCCGGATGAGAATTCTACTGCGAATACAACGGAGGGCGAATAATGGCTAACAAACTGGAGCTGACATGGTACGGCAAGGACGAGCCGATTCGGGTGGAGCCGCGCCTGCTGATTGAAAATGTGGAGCTTTCCAACACCGCCGCCGACCCGGAGACGCAGAATATGCTCATCCACGGGGATAACCTGCTGGCGCTGAAGGCATTGGAACAGATGTATGCTGGCCAAATCAAGTGCATATATATTGATCCGCCGTTTAATACAGGGCAGGCATTCGAGCATTATGACGACAACTTAGAACACTCTATCTGGTTGAATCTAATGTACCAGAGATTTAAATATCTTTACAAATTACTCGAAGCCAACGGGCTGTTCTGGATTCATTTGGATGACATTGAAGTTCATTATTGTAAAGTCGTTCTTGACGAGATTTTCTCACGACAAAATTTCGTGGCGCATATAACATATGAACGTTCTGCGGTAGCAGGCTTGGGGCAAGGTGGATATCTTGTAAACACAACCGAACATATTTTGCTATATAAAAAAGGAGCTTTGCCCGATAAAACAAATCTCAGTTTTGAAGAACTTGGTTTCAACATCATCAAAAGGTACAATCGCTATGTCGCAAATTTTGGCAAGCGTACTCTTGTAAGGGAGTTCACAGCAAAATCGAATGGCGAAGTAGTTCGTGTTTATGAGCATTCTGATGTTGAGATTGATAGCATATCCCTTCGTGATGTGAAAAATCGCGAAGCAGAAATACGGAGTGAATTTGTTGCTCATTTAGAGACTCTCTTCCGCGGAAACCGCGTTCAAAAGGAAAATGAGTTTCAAAATGATATCATTTCAGGGCTGCACAAGGATAAGTTTTATTCAGTCGATTATATTCCAAGCCGTGGTAAGAATAAGGACGTGCAAACAACTCTGTACTATTATAATTGTGAGCTTCTATCATGGCTAAAAGATACAACCACTCTTGAAAACGGGATGCTTACAAAGTCGCAGAAGATGACTACTTTGTGGAAACACGGAGAAATACCGAAAGCTGACATTGCTAATGAGGGTGGAGTATATTTTCCACGAAGCAAGAAGCCAGAACAGTTACTGCATCGTATCATCGAGATGTCTACTGAACCCGGAGATATCGTGTTGGATAGCTTTCTTGGATCTGGTACAACAGCAGCGGTCGCACACAAGATGGGACGGCATTATATTGGAATTGAAATGGGAGAGCATGCGTATACACATTGTAAACCTCGGCTTGATGCGGTGATTGGAGGCACTGATGCTCTTGGAATTACAAAAGCCGTTAATTGGCAGGGCGGCGGCGGATACCGCTTCTATGAGGTCGCACCCACACTCATTAACAAAGACCCCTTTGACGAATATGTCATCAACGAGGACTATGACGCAAATATGCTGGCGGCAGCGGTGGCTCTGCATGAGGGCTTCCGCTATCAGCCGGACAGCGACCTGTTCTGGAAACAGTCCGTGGGCAATGAGAACAGCTATCTGTTCGTCACGACCCGCCACCTAAACAGCACCTATCTGGACTCCATCAAGGACAGCATGGAGGAGGGCGAGTATCTCGTCATTGCCTGCCGCTCCTTTGACAGTGGGCTGGACAAGACCTACGGCAATATCGCCGTCAAGAAAATTCCGCAAATGCTGCTGGAGCGCTGCGAGTTCGGCAAGGCGGACTATAACCTGAACATCGTCCATCCGCCGGTGTATGACGACTGTGAGGAGGATTCGGATGAGTAATGCTTTTCCTCTCTATACGACCGACTATATCAGCGGCGTTATGTCTCTGCGCAAGCCGCAGACGCAGTCGCTGAAAATACTTGAAGAAATCACCAATGCCGTGCAGCTGCGCAAGGGTATGAATCTGAAAGCCGCCCTCGGTGCTGTCCGTGCCATGTATCCGACCTGCTCCGATTTTGAGCGTGATTTCATGTCCCTGACCTTTGCGTTGGCGACCGGCGTCGGCAAGACCCGTCTGATGGGCGCGTTTATCGCCTATCTGTATACGCAGCACGGCATCCGCAATTTCTTTGTGGTCGCGCCGAACACCACCATTTTTGAAAAGCTGAAGCGGGACCTGAGCGACAACAACAGTGCCAAGTATGTGTTCAAGGGGCTCGGCTGCTTTTCCGCACCGCCGCAGATTATTACGGATGACAATTACCGTGAAAAAACGCTCTCCATGTATGAATCCGATATTCACATCTTTGTGTACAATATCGACAAGTTCAACAAAGAGGGCGCGAATATGAAGCGCGTCAACGAGCGCATCGGTGACTCGTTTTATAATGCCCTGTCCGAGCTGAATGACCTTGTGCTGATTATGGACGAATCGCACCATTACCGTGCAGAGCGCGGCGCACAGACTCTTAACGAGCTGCATCCGCTGTTGGGCTTGGAGCTGACGGCAACGCCGCTTGTGACAAAGGGCAGCAAGCAGGTGCCGTTCAAGAATGTGGTATATGAGTACCCGCTGTCCAAGGCAATCGAGGACGGCTATACCCGCACACCCTTTGCCGTGACCCGCTCGGACATTGATTTCTATAATTTCGGTGATGAACAGCTGGATAAAATGATGCTGCTGGACGGCATTGCCTGCCACGAGAGCACAAAGCGCAAGCTGGAGGTCTATGCCGCCAATCATGGCAAGCCCGTTGTGAAGCCCTTTATGCTTGTGGTCTGCAAGGACACCGACCATGCCGCATGGGTGGAGCAGTTCGTGAAGTCGGATGAGTTCCGCGACGGCGCATACCGCAACAAAACGATTATAGTTCATTCCAAGCAGAAGGGCGCGGAGAGCGAGGTCAACACCCGTCAGCTGTTGGAGGTGGAAAGCCCGGAAAACTCGGTAGAGATCGTTATCCATGTGAATATGCTCAAAGAGGGCTGGGATGTCAACAACCTCTATACCATCGTTCCGCTGCGCACTGCGGCTTCCAAGATTCTGCGTGAGCAGATGGTCGGCAGAGGTCTGCGTCTGCCCTATGGAGAGCGCACCGGCGACCGGGATGTGGATGCCGTGATGCTGACCGCCCACGATAAGTTCAACGATATTCTGGCGGAGGCACAGCGTGGTGACTCCATTTTCAAGGCCGGAAATATCATCAAGGCGGAGGAGATTAAGCCCGAAGAAGTGATTTATACGCAGCTGTCAATCGAAACGGACTCCGATGCGGCGCTGGAGGATGCCTATGCCCACACAAAGATAGAAAAAACGGATGCGGCAGATTCCCTGCTGAAAAAAGCAGAGGAGATCATCACATCCGAGGTCACACAGCAGGTTCAGCATACGCCGACCCATACCGCCTCGCCGGAGAAAGTTGTCGAGGCTGTCCGGCAACAGCTTTCGGAAGACCGGGACTTGGGAGAAGTGTTCCACGACAATGAAGAACCGCTCACGGCATGGCTGCGTTATAAGACCGAGGAAACGCACAGAACGGTCATAAGCAAGTTCATCCCCATTCCTGCCATCAAGGTCACGGACGCAGGCGTTGAAGAATATGTCTTTGTGGACTTTGACCTTGATATGGCAGACTTTACCCATGCGCCCATCAAAAACGAGCTGCTTGTTCAGAATTTGGAGGACCTCTCCGACCGGCAGCGCATCAAGGGTGACGCCATTGACTTTGAGGGCTATAATCCGAAGAAGGTCATATTGGAGCAGCTGCGCGCAAAGCCGGAAATCGACTACGAAAAATGCTCAAAGCTGCTGTTCAAGCTGATCACACAGGTCTGTGACCACTATGAGGCGCTCTATGGCAGCAACGGAATGCGAAACATCATCATGATGTACAAGCGGGATATCGGCAAAAAGATATATACGCAGATGCTCCGTCATTTCTATTGCGAGAACGGTTTCCTGCGGGAAGAGGTAGTCGGGACACGGCAGTACAATTTGCAGCAGTCCTACAGCTTCCTTGAGTGTGTAAATCTTTTCTCCGCTTATACGGAGAATATCCAATCGGTGCTGTTTGACGGCATCAAGAAAGGCGTATTCAGCGCAGCAAAGTTTGACAGTCAGCCGGAGCTGGTGCTTGCGCGGGTTTTGGAGGTGGATGCCGATGTGCTTAACTGGCTTCGCCCCGCACCGCAGGAATTCAATATCACCTATAATCACGGGCGTAAATATGAGCCGGACTTCGTAGTCGAAACCGCTGATACCGTGTATCTCGTTGAGGTCAAGGGTGAGGACAAGCTGAACGACCCGGATGTCATTGCCAAGAAAAAGCGTGGTGTCCGGTACTGCGAGGTTGCCTCTCGCTGGGGAAAGGCCAACGGATATAAGCAGTGGAGGTATCTGTTTATCCCGTCCAAGCAGGTCATGCCAAGCTCGTCGTTTATGCAGTTGGCAAAACGGTTTGAGGAAACCAAATAAATCGGAACAGCCCACACGGAGATTTTGCACTCTGTGTGGGCTGTTTACTGTTCATATAGAATCTGCAATCTTTCGCACACGGTCAATGCCGTAGAGGACATTCAGACCCGAGCCGTTATCCCAATCAACGAGCAGAGAACCGGTTGAGTCGATGCCTGTCACGGTTCCGATCGTCCCTCGCGGCGGAGCATACTCGTCCTCCATTTGCAGCAGCTCCACACGGCACCCTGTCGGGAACCGTTCACGCAGACTGTTCAGAGCTTTCTCACTAAGCATTGGGCGCACCGCCTTTCCATGCAGAGCAGCCTGTGAGATGTTGGAGCAGAATCTTCCGTGCGGTCTTGTACTCCTCACCGATAAATCCAAGGCGCAGGAGAAAGCAGCGGAATGCGTATTTCTCGTTTTCCGCTGTCCTTGCCGTGGGGCTTATGCGTTTCTGCTCACAACTCATTTTGCAGAGGGCGGCAATAAAGTCCGTATAGGTTTTCACGGTATCTGCATCAGGCATCTCGGAGAACCACGGAAATGAAACCCTGTCCTCTCCCATTTTAACGGGCAGGGCTTCAATGCCCAGTGCCTTTCTGATCAGGCTGCCTTTGCCCTCCAGCAGATTAGTAAGATTGCCGACTGCTACTTTGTCGAGCGGGACGCTGACAGTCAATCCTGTCGGCTCATCGTCCTCTGTGTGGCTCTGGTCGATGTTGAAGCCCTCATCGTAAATGTGCTCCAACAGTCGCTCGACAACCTCGCTGTCCGTGCGATCATCAAAAGTCAGGCTGCCGTCCCGTTCAGCGGTGAAGCAGTCTACCTCATAGCTAAACGTGGGCGCTCCACAGTATTTTGCCGGAACTCCAAGCCACTCGGAAATACAGCCTACCAGCCGTTTACGCTCGGTGCCTTGTGCGTTGATTTTGATCGTCATGTGTTGTGACCTCCCTTGTTTTTTGGTAGTCACATATTCGCTCTGCGCCCCCCATATAGCAAGTTATCTGTGAGAATAAAACCGACAAATATGAGGGCATACATTTGTGCAGATAGAAAAACGACCACGCAGGAGCATTTCCGCTCTTGCATGGTCGCTTTTCTCTTGTCCCGCTCGAAGATAGTCGGCTTATATTGATTGCTTTTGCAAATCCCTAAGTCCAACCAGCTTTCCGGGGGCTTTTACCCCCGGATTTTTTATACTGGCAAAATCTTCGATTTTTTTGCCAAAAGGATTACAGTCTGCTGCGCGCATAATTTTTGCGCGGGGCGCAAAAATTCCACACTTGCAGCCTGAGAGGTATTTTTCCCCACGCGCATGTCGCGGTAAAAAAAGATTTGATTTTTTTGCGCCTGCGGGCGCAAACTCTGCGAGGCTTTTTTTATTACGCACAGGTCTAAGCCCCATAGTTTTTATGTTTTGGCCCCGGATTTGAGAAAAAATTCTCATTGGTATAAAGACTGTGTAAAAAATTCTTGATTTTTGTGCATTTTCACGGTTGACTTTAAACATTTAAAGTTCTATATTTTTCACAATGAATCAACACCGCCGCACATGCGGCAGAAAGGAGTCCCGATATGCGTACCGTTTCTTCTAACTCCATCATTTCCCGTCGGGACTACTATTACGGCTTTATGGCTCGCTATTTTGCGGGTTTCTTTTGCTGCGACAAATTCATAAAGCCGTCCGTATCATAATAGAGATTTCGTTCTTTTCCATCAATAAGAAAAGGCCGCTCTGGTTTCGGACAGAGCGGCCTCTTTTTTATAAAAACAACCAACACAAAAATCAAACGCAAAGGAGAAAAAATCATGAAAAAGCTCATCTCTCTCGTCCTTGCTGCGGTGATGGTCCTTTCCCTGGTGGCCTGCGGCAACGGCAACAAAGACAACGACACCGGCGACAAGACCTATAAGGTCGGCGTGGTGCAGCTGATCCAGCACGACGCGCTGGACGCCGCCACCCAGGGCTTCACCGACGCGCTGAAGGAAGCGCTGGGCGACAAGGTGGAGGTGGAAGTGAAGAACGCCTCCGGCGACTCCACCAACTGCAGCACCATCGTCAACGGCTTCGTTTCCGACAATGTTGACCTGATCATGGCCAACGCCACCCCGGCGCTCCAGGCTGCGGCCTCCGCCACCAGCACCATTCCCATCCTGGGCACCTCTGTTACCGACTATGCCACCGCTCTGGAGATCGCCGACTGGACCGGCACCGTGGGCGGCAACATCTCCGGCACCTCCGACCTGGCTCCCCTGGACAAGCAGGCGGCCATGATCCAGGAGCTGTTCCCCAACGCTAAGAAGGTGGGCATGCTTTACTGCTCCAGCGAGCCCAACAGCAAATACCAGGTTGACGAAGTGACCAAGCTGCTCTCCGATGCCGGCATCACCTGCACCGAGTATGCTTTCACCGACAGCAACGATGTTTCCTCTGTCACGCAGAAAGCCTGCGACGACTCCGATGTGATCTACATCCCCACCGATAACACCGCCGCCTCCAACACCGAGGCCATCGCCAATGTGGTCCTGGCCGCCAACACCCCCGTTATCGCGGGCGAGTCCGGCATCTGCAAGGGCTGCGGCGTGGCGACCCTCTCCATCGACTACTACGAGCTGGGCAAGATCACCGGCCAAATGGCTGCCAAGATCCTCACCGGTGAGGCCGATGTGTCCACCATGGCTATCCAGACCGCGCCCACCGCTACCAAGCAGGCCAATGTGGCCAATTGCGAGAAGCTGGGCATCACCGTTCCCGCTGACTACACCGCTTTGGCTACTGAGTAATTCCCTGTAACACCAACCGCCGGGAGGGGGCGTTCGTCCCCTCCCCCGTCACAGAAAGCCGCCTGCGGGCGGCGGATTGAGGAGAAAAGAAAATGGCATTCCTGACTTCACTTTTGAATGCGCTGCCCGGCGCAGCGGCCCAGGGCCTGGTGTGGGGCGTCATGGCTATCGGCGTGTACATCACCTTCCGGGTGCTGGATGTGGCCGACCTGACCGTGGACGGCTCCATCGCCACCGGCGGCGCTGTGACCGTGATGCTGATCCGGGGCGGCATGAACTGCTGGCTGGCGCTGCTGTGCGCCTTCGCCGCCGGGCTGCTGGCGGGCCTGGTGACGGGCCTGTTTCACACCAAGTGCGGCATTCCCGCCATCCTGGCCGGTATTCTCACCCAGCTCGCCCTGTACTCCATCAACCTGCGGATCATGGGCGGCAAGGCCAACCAGCCCGTGGGCGTGGATAAGTACGACCTGGCCGTTTCCCAGCGGTATGTGCGGGAGCTGAGCCTCAGCAATCCCCTGCCGCTGCTGCTGGTCATCACCGCTGTGGTGGTCATTGCCCTGTACTGGTTCTTCGGCACGGAGCGGGGTTGCTCCGTCCGCGCCACCGGGGCCAACGCCAACATGGCCCGGGCCCAGGGCATCAACACCGGCGCCAACATCGTGCTGGGCCTGATGCTCTCCAACGGCCTCGTTGCCCTGTCCGGCGGCCTGCTGGCCCAGTTCCAGGGCTCCGCCGATGTGGGCATGGGGCGCGGCGCCATCGTCATCGGCCTGGCGGCTGTTATTATCAGTGAAGTGACCTTCGGCAAGATCTTCCGCAATTTCGGTCTGAAGATGTTCGCCGTTTCTTTGGGTGCCGTGATCTACTACTTCGTATTGCAGGTGGTCCTGCAGCTGGGCCTGAACACCAACGACCTGAAGCTGGTGTCCGCCCTGATCGTGGCCCTATTCCTCTCCATCCCCTACTGGAAGGGCAAAGTCGCACACAAGAAAGGAGGCGCGCACCATGCTTGAGCTGAAAAATATCTCTAAGACCTTCTTCCCCGGCACCGTTCACGAAAAGACGGCCCTGGACAACCTGAGCCTGACGCTCCACGAGGGCGATTTCGTCACCGTCATCGGCGGCAACGGCGCGGGCAAGTCCACCATGCTCAATGCCATCGCGGGCACCTTCGCTGTGGACAGCGGCTCCATTCTCATTGACGGCAAGGATGTGACCCGGCTGCCCGAATACAAGCGGGCCGCGCTCCTGGGCCGCGTATTTCAGGACCCCATGATGGGCACCGCGCCCACCATGCAGATCCAGGAAAACCTGGCTTTGGCCGCCCGGCGCGGCAAGCATAGGGGCCTGAAATGGGGCATCACCCCCCAGGAGGAAAAGGAATACTACCAGCGGCTCAAGGAGCTGGACCTGGGCCTGGAGGACCGCATGAAGGCCAAGGTGGGCCTGCTCTCCGGCGGCCAGCGTCAGGCGCTGACGCTGCTGATGGCGGCGCTGCAAAAGCCCAAGCTGCTGCTTCTGGACGAGCACACCGCCGCCCTGGACCCCCGCACCGCCGCTAAGGTGCTGGAGCTCAGCGACAAGATCGTGGAGGAAAACCACCTGACCACCATGATGATCACCCACAACATGAAGGACGCCATCGCCCACGGCAACCGCCTCATTATGATGGACGCGGGCCATGTGGTGCTGGACATCTCCGGCGAAGAAAAGAAAAAGCTCACCGTTTCCGACCTGCTGACCCTGTTCAGCAAGGCCAGCGGCACGGAGGCAAACGATGATAATCTCCTGCTTTCCTAATTGGTAACCAGCTATCATGATTTACCTTTCTCATATAGAGACCCGGACAGGCGTTAAGTCTGTCCGGGTCTCGCTACTGTCGAAAATTCCTTCGGAATTTTCTGACAAAAGGCTTGCAGTCTGCTGCGCGCATAATTTGTCCGTCTGTGACGGACAA
>CAVJNL010000016.1:0-16336 GCA_963650985.1 Clostridium sp. CAG:413 | reverse complement strand
TCTGTGACGGACAAATTCCACACTTGCAGCCTGAGAAGTATTTTCTCTCACGCATATGTCGCGAGAGAAAATGATCCCAATTTTTTGCCGCCTGCGGGCAGCAAACTCTGCGAGGCTTTTTTGACACACTGGGACCTGGACAGGTGTGTGCTTGTCCGGGTCTCGCTTTTTATGGGGGTTTCCGCGGGGGACGGCGGGCGACCGCAAGGGTCGCCCCTACGGATGGCAGGGTGGCCCGGGCGGACAGAGGCGTCCGCCCCTACGGAGTTCTATCGCTAAACGGTGCGTAGGGGCGGGGTTCTACCCCGCCCGTTCCCTGATAACCCATGCGCCCACGCGGCAGGGCACACGGGCCCTGCCCTACAAAACGCTCTGTAGGGCGGGCCCCATGTGTCCCGCCGTTCGTATCCGCGTAGGAGCGACCCTCTCGGTCGCCCGCGGGCGGGGCAGAGCCCCGCCCCTACACACATTATTATAATATATTCCGTTTATATTCTTCCGTACAGCGCCGTCAGGCGGTGCATTTTTTTTGCCAGTTCGGGGGTAGCTTCTCCGGGGAGCAGACGCCAGCGCCAGTTGCCCTTCCGGGTGCCGGGGCGGTTGGTGCGGTGGCCTGCGCCCAGGCCCAGCCAGTCCTGCATTTGGGCCACGAAAAGCCCCGCCGTGCCGGACATCCCCAGCCGCAGCATGGCCTCCGTCAGGTTCGCCGGGCCGCCCATATACTCGGCGGCGTAGTCAAGGGTCGCCTGGGGCACCTCCGTTCGCCACAGGGCCAGGGGGCTGTTGTCGTGGGTGCCGGTGTAGCAGACGCAGTTTTCCGTGTAGGTGTGGGGCTGGTAGGCGGTGCTGGCGGGATTGTCAAAGGCGAACTCCAGCACCTTCATCCCTGGCCAGCCGGACTCCCGCAGCAGCTTCTCCACCCCCGGCGTAGGCGTGCCCAGGTCCTCGGCAATAAAGCGGAGGTTTGGGAACCAGTTGTTCAGCACATCCACCAATTTGCGCCCCGGGCCCGGGAGCCATTGGCCGGTTTCGGCGGTCTCCGCCCCGGCGGGCACGGCCCAGTATTCGTCCAGGCCCCGGAAATGGTCGAAGCGGATCACATCGAAGAGCTTCCCCGCCCCGTCAATGCGCCGCAGCCACCAGCCGAAGCCGTCCCGCTCCATCGCGTCCCAGCGGTAGAGGGGGTTGCCCCAGAGCTGGCCCGTGGGGCTGAAATAGTCCGGCGGCACCCCGGCCACGGCGGTTGGGCGGCACTGGTCATCCAGGCAGAAAAGTTCCGGCGCGGCCCACACATCGCAGGAATCCGGGGACACATAGATGGGCAGGTCGCCGATGACCGTGATGTCCTTTGCTCGCAGATACGCCCGCAGGGCGCTCCACTGGGTGAAAAACAGGTATTGCAAGTAGATGTAAAACGCCCGGCGCTCCTGAAATTCTTCGCCGCAGGCGGCTGCGGCGGCGGCATAGCCCGGCCCGGTGCGGTGGCGGAACGGCTCCGGCCACTGTATCCAGGGCTGGCCACCGAAGCGGTCCTTTAGGGCCATGAAGTCGGCGTAGTCGGAAAGCCAAGAGGCGTTTTCCCTTTGGAACCGTTCCACCTGCCCTTTGTCCCGCTCCCGGCCCCGCTGAAAGGCTTTTTGCAGCGTGGCATAGCGCTCCGCATAGAGCCGCCCATAGTCCACATAGCGGGGGTCTGTCCCGGCGCAGCAGGCATCGGCTTCGTCCTTTGTCAGCAGGCCGTCCTCCACTAATAAATCCAGGTCGATGAAGTACGGGTTCCCGGCGAAGGAGGAAAAGCTTTGGTAAGGGGAGTCGCCGAAGCCCGTTTGGCCCAGGGGCAGCATCTGCCAGCAGCGCTGTCCGGCGGCGTGGAGGAAGTCGGCGAAGTCGTAGGCGGCCCGGCCCAGGGTGCCGACGCCGTGGGGCGAGGGCAGGGCGTAGATGGGCAGCAGGACGCCGCTTTGTCGCCGGTTCATGCTCTCCCCTCCCCGCTCTCGCGCAAAAATGCTTCTATCTCGCTCTCGCCCAGCACACGGACGCCGTTTTTCGCCAGCAGCTCCGCCGCCACGCCGTAGCCGTCCACCAAGGTTTTCGTGAAGGTTCCGTTGTAGATTTTCCCCGACCCGCAGGCGGGGCTGCGCTCCTTCAAAATCGCCACGGTGCAGCCGTACATTTGGGCCAGGCGCAGCACCTCTTGGGCGCCCCGGTCATAGGCGGCGGTGACATCCGCCCCCGCCCGGGTAAATACGCCGCCGCAGCGCCGCTCTGAGGGCGGGCGCGGGGTGGATAGGCCCCCCAACTGCTCCGGGCAGATGGGGATGGCGGTGTGCTTTGCCATCAGTTCCCTGACAAGGGGATAGCCTTTACTCCGCCCGTCATAGCGGCAGGAAACGCCCAGCAGGCACGCGCTCACCAGCACATTCATAGGGCAAGTTCCTTTCCGTTCAGGGCCGCATAGGTCAGGCGGTCCCCCTGGTAGCACAGCTTCAGGGAGAAAAACGGCGCTTCCTCCTCCAGCAGGCGCAGGAAAATTTTATCTCCCTCCCACTGGGGCAGGGTCTTCATTTTCTCCAGGCTCACCCACTCCAGGACACCCTCATTGCACTCCTTCAGTTCCCCGGTCCAGCCGGTGGCGGTGTAGAGGTGCATGTACTCCCCCTCCCACTTGTTGGACACGAAGGTCACGATGCCCCGGTAGCGGTAGTCGGTGAGGGTGAGACCGGTCTCCTCCCAGGCCTCCCGCAGCAGGCACTCCTCGGGGCTCTCCCCCTCCTCAAACTTGCCGCCGATGCCGATCCACTTGTCGTGGTTCAGGTCGTTTTCCTTTTTCACGCGGTGCAGCAGCAGCACTTCGTCCCCTTGCAGCAGGTAGCACAGGGTGGTGTTTTTCACGGCCCATTCCTCCTTGTTCCATATTAAAATTGAGTATAGCACATTTTTTTGCAATTTTCCAGCTTCCGTGGTATACTTTTCGGCAAAGGAGCGATGCTGAATGGAAACTGTCAAGCCCGGCGTATACCGCCACTTTAAGGGGAATCTATACCGCGTGCTGTTCACGGCCCAACACAGCGAGACCGGGGAGGAAATGGTGGTTTACCAGGCCCTCTACGGGGAGCGGGGATACTGGGTGCGGCCCGCCGCCATGTGGCCGGAGACTGTAAAGCGGGAGGACTATACAGGGCCTCGTTTTACTTGGGTGGAGCCATGAGGGAGTTCACCGTCATACGCGCCCGGCGTCGCACCATGGTCCTGCAGGTGACCCGGGAGGGGCAGGTGGTGGTCCGGGCCCCCGTGTACGCCGCGCAGAACGATATTGACCGCTTTGTGGCGGAGCACGCGGGCTGGATCGCGGCCCAGCAGGCCCGGCAAGCCCAGCGACTGGCAGAGCACCCGCCCCGGACGAAGGAGGAGCAGGAGTCCCTGCGGCAAAAGGCCTGGGAGGTGCTGCCGCCCCTGGTGCAGTATTGGGCCCAGCGGATGGGCGTCACGCCCACGGGGGTGAAGATCACCGCCGCCCGGACGCGGTTCGGAAGCTGCAGCGGGAAAAACAGCCTGTGCTTTTCCCTGTATCTCATGGAGTACCCCATGGAAGCCGCCGAGGCGGTGGTGGTGCATGAGCTGGCACACATCCGGCACAAAAACCACGGGTCGGATTTTTATGCCCTGGTGCGACAGTTCCTGCCGGACTATGATGCGCGGATCAAATTATTAAAATAATTGCAAAAACAGCGGAGTTTTTTACGCTCCGCTGCTTTTTTATTTAGAATTTATAATGATGATATTCCGTGCCATCCAGCTCTTTGAACACCGCGCCCTCGTCGTCCAGCAGGATGTATCCCTTGCGCTTTTGCTCGTCCTTGGGCAGGGACACGGAGCCGGGGTTCAGGTAGACGAACTCGGGGTAGATGTCGCAGGCGGGCACATGGGTGTGGCCCGTGAGCAGGATGCCCCCCTTAGCCAGGGGCGGGAGATGGTCGGGGTTATACACATCGCCGTGGGTGGCGAAAATGCGCTTGCCCCCCAATTGCAGCAGCATATAGTCCGCCAGCACGGGGAATTGCAGCACCATCTGATCCACCGCCGCCTCGCAGTTGCCCCGCACGGCGGCAATGTGGTCCCGGTACTCGTTGAGCATTAAAACGCACTGCTTGGGGTCGTGGCCCTCGGGCAGAGGATTTCGGGGCCCATGGTACAGCAGGTCACCCAGCAGCAGAAGCCCGTCCGCCTTTTCCCGCTCGTAAGCCTCCAGCACACGGCGGCAGGCGGTGGCGCTGCCGTGGATGTCAGACGCAGCCAGCCATCTCATACGCCCAGCTTCTCCAGAGCGGCCAGCTTCACGCAGAGGCAGAAGATGGCGATGGCCTGCTGCAGCTCCTCCACCGGGGGCAGGGAGGGTGCAATGCGGATGTTGCTGTCCTGGGGGTCCACGCCGTAGGGGAAGGTGGCCCCGGCGCCGGTCATGGTGACACCCGCCTCCTTGCACAGCTCCAGGGCCCGTTTGGCGGTGCCGGGCATGGCGTCATAGGAGATGAAGTAGCCGCCGGTGGGGCGCTTCCAGGTGCCGATGCCCAGGGGGGCGATGTCCTTGTCCAGGGCATCCAGCACGGCGTGGAACTTGGGCCGCAGAATGGCCGCGTGGCGCTGCATCAGGGCCAGGGTGTGCTCCTTATTTTGCATATATTTCACATGGCGGAGCTGATTGATCTTGTCAAAGCCGATGATCTGGATGTTGATGAGCTTATTGAAATAGGCCAGGTTTGCCTCGCTGGTGGCCATGACGCTGACGCCTGCGCCGGGGAAGGTGACCTTGCTGGTGGAGGCGAACTCATACACCATGTCGGCGTTGCCGCTTTCGGCGCAGAGGGAGAGAATGTCCGCAAAGGGGACGAAATCTCCCTCAAACTCGTGGATGCAGTAGGCGTTGTCCCACATAAGCATGAAGTCCGGGGCGGCAGGCTTCATGGCGGCGATGCGGCGGATGGTCTTGTCGGAGTACACCACGCCCTCGGGGTTGGAGTACTTGGGCACATTCCACATGCCCTTCACGGTGGGATCCTTTATAAGCTCTTCCACCAGGTCCATGTCGGGGCCGTCTGCGGTCATGGGCACGGTGATCAGCTCCGCGCCGAAGGACTGGGTGACCTTGAAATGTCGGTCGTAGCCGGGGGCGGGGCACAGCCACTTCACCTTTTCCAGCTTGCACCAGGGCGTTTCGGAGTGGAGCAGGCCGTGGGTGTAGGCCTTGGAAATGGCGTCATACATGAGCTGGAGGCTGGCGTTGCCGCCCACGAAGCACTGCTCGGGCTTGCAGCCCAAAATGTCCGCAAACAGGGCCTTGGCGGCGGGCAGGCCGTCCACATTGCCGTAGTTGCGGCTGTCGATGCCGTCGGAGACGAAGTCCTCGGGCTTTACCAGGATATTGCTCATCTCTGTGACCATGTCAAGCTGGTCCGTGCTGGGCTTGCCCCGGGCCATATTCAGCTTCAGCCCCAGGGCCTTCTGTTTTTCGTAGTCCGCCAGCACGGCGGCGTATTCCGCCGTGCGCTGCTGGGCGGTCATTTCCGTATATTTCATCATTGGAAGTTCCCCCTTAAATCTTAAAATTTTTCCCATTATATCACGCCGGGAATAGCGCCGCAAGAGATAAACAGCTTTTTCTTACTTTTGCTCTAAACAATAGACATCTTCACGCCGGGCGGACAAAATGGGGATCTGCCGCCGCACCGCCTGGACCCTGGCAAGATCCACCGTGGTGACGGCCACCTCCTCCCCTGCCCCGCACTGATGCAGGACCGTGCCCCAGGGGTCGCAGGCGATGGAGTGGCCCCAGGCAACATAAGTTTCCTGCTCGTTCCGGGCCGGGGAGGTGCCGAAGGTGAAAAGCTGGTTATCCACCGCTCTTTGGCGGAACAACAGCTCCCAGTGGGCGGGGCCGGTGGTCATGTTGAAGGCCGCCGGGACGAAAATGGCCCGGACGCCCTGTAAAGTCATTACCCTTGCCAGTTCTTCAAAGCGCAGATCAAAGCAGATGCACAGGCCCAGCTTTCCCCAGGGGCTGTCGAACACGGTCACATCGTTCCCCGGCGAAAGGGTGTCGGACTCCCGGAAGCTCTGGCCGCCCTCCACGCTGATGTCGAACAGGTGCATTTTGCGGTGCCGGGCCACCTGGCGCCCGGTGTCGTCGTAGACGAAACAGGTGTTATACACCCGCTCCCCCTCCAGCTCCGGCACGGACCCGCCGACGATCCAAATTTTCAGCCCCCTTGCCAGGGTGGAAAGGGCCTGCTGGGCCGGGCCGCCCAGGGGCTCTCCGTAAGGGCGGAAGGCGCTGTTTTCATAGGGGCAGCAGAACATTTCCGGCAGCATTACCAGCTCCGCCCCCTGCCCGGCGGCCCGGCGGATCAGGCGGCAGGCGGCGGCGATGTTCTCAGCCTTGTCCCGCACCACGGGCATCTGCACCTGGGCCACGGTCAGTGTAGTTTTCATCGTTTTACCCTCCTTATAGCTCCCGCAGCACCAGATCGGTGGTGCCGCCGTTTAGGCCGGTCTCCAGCCGGATCACACAGGGGTGCCGAGCGTACTCCCGGCGGATCATGTCCCGCAGCACCGTGCCGCCGTGGCAGCCGTGGATGCAGCGGATGCGGTAGGTGCCGCCCTTAGCCCGGCGCAGAGCCGCGTCCAAAGTGACACGCGCCTGGTATTCGTTTTTCCCGTGCAGGTCGATCTCCAAAATGCCCGCGTACATGGCGCTCCCCCCTTTTCCCCTATTGTAACGGGAAAACATTGAATTTTCAACCGTTTCCTGCTATAATCGGGACATACTATTTTATGAGGTATGAAATGCGTATCTTGGTTTTATCGGATTCCCACGGAAATGTGGAAAATATGGCCCGGTGCGTGGAGTTGGTGCAACCGAACGCCATCTTGCACCTGGGCGACTGCCAGCGGGACGCGGAGGCGCTGCATAGGGCGTACCCGGCTATTCCCATGCAGACCGTCCCCGGCAACTGCGACTGGGGCGCGCTGGACGAGCCGGAGGTGCTCACAGAGTACGGCGGGGTGCGTATTCTCATGATGCACGGCCACACAATGGGTGTAAAGGCAAATACCCTGTCAGCTATTTATGCTGCCCGGGAAATGGACGCGCAGATCTTGCTCTTCGGTCACACCCATCGGCCCCTGGTGGACTACGATGGCTCCCTGTGGGTCATGAACCCCGGCACCATCGGACGGGGCAGCCCCTGCACCTACGGCGTGATCACCATCGGTGACAAGGTGGACTGCTCCACCTATCGAATATAAGGGAGGCGGCAAAATGTCCGGCTTACAGCTCTCGGCACTGTTTTTATTCTTGCTGAACACCCTGGGCCTGCTGCTGCACTCCCAGCTCATTCCCAAGGGGCGCATCCGGGCGGGGATGTTCTGCTTTTACACCAACCAAAGTAACCTCCTTTTGACGCTTTACGAACTGCTGCTTTTCTGCGCGGGCTTCCACACGGACGGCGGGCTGTGGGCGGCGCTGACGGATGTGCGCGTCTCCTGCGCCATGACCCTGTGCATTTGGGTGACGCACCTGATCTATCAGTTCGTCCTGGTGCCGGGGCAGAAGCGCAAGGGACTGCGATTTGCCGACTTCGGCGGCAATTTCGGGAACCTCTGCGTCCACTATTTTACCCCCCTGCTGGCGGTGGCACAGTGGCTTATCCTCGCGCCCAAGGAAAATTTGTCTATCCTCTGCGCCGTGTGGTGGCTGATTTTGCCCCTAAGTTACACCGCCTTTGCCCTGATTCGGGCCAACCGGGGAAAGCCCATCGGCCACACGGGGCTGCTGTACCCCTACCCATTTATGGACCTGCAAAGGCTGGGCTGGGGAAAGCTCCTGCGCAACGCCGCCGTGCTGCTGAGCCTGTTCTTCCTGCTGGGCTGCGTGCTGGTGGGGCTGGGAACATGGATCGGTCATTAAATCTAAGAAAAAGCCTCGCAGAGTTTGCGTCCGCAGACGCAAAAAATTCAAATCATTTTTCACCGCGACATGTGCGTGGGGAAAAATACCTCTCAGGCTGCAAGTGTGGAATTTTGCCGCCTGCGGCAAAATTATGCGCGCAGCAGACTGCAAGCCTTTTATCTGAAAAACCTTTGGTTTTTCAGATAATTTAAACCCGGGTACTTTCGTACCCGGGTTTTTCACGGCTTATACAGGGAATAAGCCGGTGCAGGGGATCAAGCTTTCTTTCTGTGCACGGTGGGGATCACAGCCAGGCCCAGCAGAGCGGCCACGCTCAGACCGATGTAGAGGACCATGTTGCTGCTGTCGCCGGTGCTGACAGAGCTGCCATTGCCCGTGGCGGGAATGACGCGGCTGGAGAGCACATGGCCGCAGTCGCTGCAAACCATCTCCTCCAGGCCGTCCGTGGTGGCGGTGGCGGGAGTGGTGACCTTCCAGGTGCTGTTGTGGCTGATCTTATTCAGGCCCTTCAGCGCCTCCTGGAGCTTGGCGTAGTTAGCCACCTTGGCAACGGCCACGGGGCTGAGGTAGCGGGTGGCGTCCTCGGCGGCCTTGATGGTGCGGCAGTCGGTAGCCACGATGGCGTCGATGGCCTTCACAGCGCTGTCCACATAGGCCAGGCTGTAGTCGTCCTCGAAGTACAGGCAGAGCTTGGCGCCGTCGGTCAGGGCGGTGGCGTCCACGGTGGTCATGGGCATGGTGCCGTCCACGGTGAACATCCAGCCGCAGTAGCTCTTGCCGTCGGAAGCCTTGTTAGAGCTGTCGGTGAGGGCCACGCCGGTAACGGAGGTGACGGAGTTAATATACTTGCCGCCGTAGCTGCTGTCCACCACGCCCAGCTTGAGGCCCTGGGCGGAGCAGGCTTTCTGCAGCGCGTCCAGAACGGTGGCGTCCTTATCCATGGTGACGGTCACATCGGTGAGCCAGGGAGTCAGGTTGTTGGCCGCCAGGGTGTGGCACTGGTCAGCGGTCAGGTCGTGGAGATAATCGCCCAGGACGGAGACGGTGACAGTGATGACATCCTCGGGAGCGGTGCCGCCGGCGCGCACATTCACGCCGAACACCATGGCATAGCCCTTATAGTTGGCGGTGCAGACCTGGTAGCCGGTCTTGGTCAGGTCCAGGCCGGTGAGAACGCAGTCCTTGAGTGTGATCTCCTCGGTGGTGCCGTCGGAATAGTTGACGGTGATGGGGGTGGACAGGCTCAGGCCGCCGTTCTGGGTGGCGGTGGGCTCGGGATTGCTGATGAGCTTGGTAGAGCGCAAACCCACCACATGCTTTTCGGTGGTGCGGGTGGGAGTGGTGCCGGTCCAGCCCTGGCCCACGAGAGCGGTGTTGAGCTTCTCGGTCACAGCGCCGGAGGCCAGCTCAGCGGCGGTGAAGGAGGTGGTCAGCTTATCAGCGCCTGCGCCGGTGGGATCGTCGCCCCGGCCATAGTGCGCGCCGTCATAGGTGAACTTATTCCAGCCGCTGCCAACCGTGCCGCTGGCATTCATATCTTCCACAAAGGCCACTTTACCAATGCCCTTGTCAGCGGTGCCTTCCATATAATAGTTGTCGGAAACCACGGTGTAGCGGTTCAGAGCGTTCATGTAGCCGATGATGCCGCCCTTGATGCCGTCGGCATCCGTAGCGGTGATGGTGCCGTTGGCGTAGTTGGCGCGGACAAGGCCGATGCCGTTGTTCCAGCACTGCATCAGCAGCTCCTCGCCGCCGAAGATGCCGCCCACATTGGTGGCACCGGTGACCTTACCGGTGAAAGCGCAGCTCTCCACGGTGGTGGCGGGGGTGTTGGGCGCGGAGGTAGCAGAGTAGCCGCCGCCCATGATGCCGCCGACGAACTTGCCGGTAGCAATGACTTCGCCGGTGAATGTGCAGTTGCGGACAATGCAGTCACCCATGGACTGGCCCTTGAAGCCTGCGATGCCGCCCACATAGTTGCGGCCATAGACCTTGGCGGCGCTGGTGCAGTTTTCAATGGTGCCGTTGAAGCAGCCGCCGAAGGAGCCGATCATGTCGTTCATTTGCAGGCCGGTGGGGCCCCAGGGATAACTGAACGCGCCCTTCAGCTCCTCCGCCCACTCGGGATAGGTGCCGTCATCGCCGATGACAACGCCCGCTTCCACGGTGCTGTTGCGGATGATGACCACATCCACGCCGGAGGCATAGCCGCCGATGAAGCCGGAATACTTGGTGTGGGTGCCGGATTTCAGGGTCACATTGTCAATTTCCACCTTTACGGCGTTGTCGCGATCCACATAGTAGTATTCCACCACGCCGTAGCCGTCGATCTTCTCGCCGTAGATGTTCAGGTTGGAGAGCTTACCGCCCGACACAGCGCCCAGCATGGTCTTGCTGCCCTTGGGCACGGTGATGGTGTGGTTGCCGCCGTCGATGATACCGGAGAAGGCGTTGAACCCGGACTTATCCAGCGTGGTAGACCAGGCCTTGCCCTCTTTCAGGGAGCCGATGGGGGTCCAGTTGTCGGGCAGGGTGATGTTGGCGGTAATATCAAAATAGGTGTCTTTGGTAGCGCCGCCGGCAGCAACAAAGCTGCTCAGCGTTACCAGGTTTGCCGCATTATTCAGCTTATAGGGAGCCTCTTTGGTGCCGCTGCCCTGCAGGTCGGTAACGG
The DNA here is from genome assembly GCA_963650985.1 of Clostridium sp. CAG:413. Taxonomy (GTDB): domain Bacteria; phylum Bacillota; class Clostridia; order Oscillospirales; family Oscillospiraceae; genus Vescimonas. The sequence continues at coordinate 5,696 of CAVJNL010000016.1, read as the reverse complement.
TGATGGCCTGCTCGGTCTTGACGGTGTTATAGGTGATGGTGACCTTGGTGCTCTTGCCCACGGGGGCGGGCGTCACGGTGTAGAGCTTGCTGTCCTTCAGCTCGCGGGTGGAGCCGTCGGCATAAGTGGCGGTGAGCACCATGCCGGTGGGATCAAAGCTTTGGCCGGGCAGATAGTTCAGCTGCGTGGCGGCCTTGGTGATCTCCAGCTTGGCGGGCACGCGGGTGTCGCTGGCGAAGTCCACGGCGCTGTCCAGCTTGGCCTTCAGCTCGGTGGAAATGCCGGACTTGTCGGTGCTGCTCAGGGCGTCGTAGTTGGCCTTCAGCTTGCCCACATATTCGCAATCGGTGGGCCACTGGAGGCTGCTGACATCCAGGCCCTCCAGCAGGCCGCGCAGGGCGCTTACATCCATAGCCTTGCGGATGAAGGTAAAGGTGTAGGTGGCTGCGGCCTTGGTGTCAGCCTTGTCGGCGAACAGCTCGATGACAGCCTTGGTGGAGTCGCCGCTCAGCTGGATGGGATTGTTGTACCAGCCGGTGCGGAAGTTGTTGGCGCTGGTCGCGTTCTCCACGATGTAGCTGGGCTTGCCGTCGCTGCCCACGGTGTACAGGCTTGCCTTGGCGGCGTCGCTGTAATCGAAGGCGTTTCTGGTGTAATAGGCAGAGGAGCCGTCGGGGCGGACCTTGGCGGTGTTGGCGCTGACATAGATCTCATAATTGAAGCATGTCGCGTCAAAGCCGGTCTTGCCGGTGGCTTTGCCGTCTGTTCCCAGCTGGAGTAAGGTGCCCTCCGCCTTGCCGTCGATGGTGACGGTCTCACCCAGCGCGGGGGAGCCCCACAGCTTGGTGAACTTGGTGATCTGGGGTGTGGTTGCCGCAAATGCCGACACGGGCAGCAGCGACAGAGCCATCACCAGTGCCAGAAGCAAAGCGGTAATCTTTTTCTTCATGTTCATGATCCTTTCTCTAATTTTTTTATATAAGCGCCCGAGGGCGATCATATACATTTCAAGGCCGAAGCGGGCCTTGTCCGTAGGGAGACATTTTCATGTTTTGCTTTTGCAAAACATGAAAGGCGGTACCGACTTTCCAGCAAAAAAGCCCGGCTGCCAAAGCAGCCGGGCGCATAGTCATTCATCAGGAAACAGCAAAACCGATCCTGTAAAACGCTTAGCTTCGACCCCGGGTAAGGCAGCGGTCCGGGAGCAGCGCCTTGCGTATCTGACTTATCCTGCCGCCGGGAATTTCCCGCTGCAGGCATCACAGTGACCGTCTCGCAGGGCATCTCACCCTGTTCCGCCGTCGGAGCATCCTCCGAACCACGCTGTCCCTTTTTTCAATTGAATTGATTATACTACATATTTTTTGTCATTTCAACAGAAATTTCCATTTTTTCAAAAAATATTTTTGGTTTTTTTACTCCGGCCTGCATCCAAAGTGCAGCAGCGCCTCCAGCACGCCGCCGCCCACGGCCAGGGCCTTGTCCGAGGCCTGGAAGCAGTGGGACTGCTTGCACCGGGGGTCGATGTCGCCGCACTTCATGCCCGCGGGCACGGTGAGGCCCCCTTGCAGCAGGCCCCGCAGGCAGCCGTCGATGGTGCAGAGCATGGGCTGGCCGCCCACCAGGGCCGCCACCTCCCCGGCCTTCACCATTTGGCCGATCTCCATTTTCGGCTCAAACACCCCCGCCGCCGGGGAGCGCAGCACCCGCTCCGTGCTGTAGCCGCCGATGACGCCGGGCACCCCCGTGTTGGGAATGGGTGAGCCGTGGTAGAGCACCCGGCCCAGGGTGTGGCCGCGCATGGTCTCCACGGCGGCGTGGCAGTCCTCCCCGGCGGTGAAGCCGGGGCCTACAGCGACGACCACCGGGGCCATGTCCCGGCGGGTGCCCAGGTTTTGCTTGGCAAGAATGGCATCCACCAGGGCTTCCGGGTGGAGCCGGGGCAGCAGGGCGCAGTCCGGGTCTGCCAGCACGGCGATGTCACCCGAGGCGGCGATGTCCAGGGCCTCCCGGACCGTGTTCGCCCGCCGGGCGCGCACATCCTCCACCAGCACCTCCCCCAGGCGCAGGGCCTCGGAAAAGCACACGGTGCGGCGGATGGAGGTGGGCTGGGGCAGGTCCGTCATGACGAGCTTGAACCCCGAGCGGTGCAGCCGCAGGGCGATACCCGTTGCAATATCCCCGGCGCCGCGGATCAAAATAGCCATAAAAAATCCCTACTTTCCACATATTATGGCTATTTTACCCGCTTGAGCCCCCGGTGTCAACTGGACAATGGGCACTGGGTGCGGTATACTATATATAAATTATGATTTGGAGGCGGCCATGGAACTTGCTCCCCTGCTGAAAATTGAAAAAGGCGTCACGGCCATCATCGGCAGCGGCGGGAAAACCACCCTGCTGCGCACCCTGGCGGAGGAGCTGCCCGGGCGGGTGCTGCTGTGTACCAGCACCCACTTCCAGGGCTACGCGGACCTGCCCACGGTGCTGGGCCCCACGGAGGCCGATCTGCGGGCGGCGCTGGCGAAGCAGCCCATCGTCTGCGCCGCCGGGCGCTCCCCTATCGGGAAGCTGGTGGACTGCGGTATTCCCTATGAGACGCTGGCTTCCCTGGCGGACTTCGTGCTGGTGGAGGCGGACGGCTCCCGGCAATTGCCCCTGAAAGCCCACGCGGGCCACGAGCCGGTGATCCCGGCGTGTGCGCGGCAAGTCATCTGCGTGGTGGGCCTTTCGGGTCTGCACCGCCCCATCGCAGAAACCGTACACCGGCCGGAGCTGTTCTGCCCCATGGTGGGCTGCACCCCGGAGGACGAGGCAACGCCCCAGCGGGTGGCCCAAGGGCTGGTGCGGGAGCATTTGGCGGACACCTATTTCCTCAATCAAGTGGAATGCGAATCCGCTTTACAGGACGCGAAAATCATGGCTTCCGTGCTCAAATCCCATGGCTATTCCGTGGTTGCCGGGAGCCAGTGGGGGAAAATCTATTCTGTGTTGTGATCAGATATATAAAAATGGACCTACCGGGTGACAGGTCCATTTTTTCGTTAAATCGGAAGTTACTCCACGGTCACGCCGCGCTCGGCGAAGCCCTTGACCATCAGGTCCAGGTCCGGCTCGATGTGCAGGGGCTCACCGGCGGACTTGATGGCGTTAGCCACATCCTTCAGGCCGTTGCCGGTGACAACGGACACCACGGTGGCGTCCTTCTCAATGAGGCCCTCCTCGCAGGCCTTTTTCAGGGCAGCCGCGCCGGTGACGCCCGCAGGCTCACCGAACACGCCGCAGGTGCGGCCCAGCAGGCGCTGGGCGGCCAGGATCTCCTCGTCGGTGACGCAGACTGCGATACCATTGGACTCGCGGATGGCGGCCAGGGCCTTGTCGGCGTTCCGGGGCACGCCCACGGAGATGGAGTCGGCGATGGTGTTCTCCTCCATGGGCTCCCAATCCTTGTTCTCCTGGATGGCGCGGTTGATGGGATAGCAGCCGTAGGACTGGGCGGAGATGAGCCGGGGCAGCTTATCAATGAAGCCGATGGCGTACAGGTCCTTGAAGCCCTTCCACACGCCCGCGATGGTGCAGCCATCGCCCACGGAGATAGCCAAATAGTCGGGCATCTCCCAGTTCAGCTGCTCAGCGATCTCCAGGGCCACGGTCTTCTTGCCCTCGGAGAGGTAGGGGTTGATGGCGGCGTTGCGGTTGTACCAGCCGTACTTCTCGATGGCCTCGGCGGACATCTTGAAGGTCTCCTCGTAGTTGCCCTTTACGGAGATGACATTGGCGCCGAAGATCATAAGCTGGGCCACCTTGCCCTTGGGGGCGCGCTCGGGGACAAAAATGTAGGTCTTGAAGCCCGCAGCGGCGGCGTTGCCCGCCAGAGAGGAGGCGGCGTTGCCGGTGGAGGAGCAGGCGATGGTCTTAGCGCCCGCCTCGTAAGCCTTGGCCACGGCCATGGCGCTGGCGCGGTCTTTCAGGGAGGCGGTGGGGTTCTGACCGTCATCCTTCACCCACAGCTTCTTAATGCCCAGCATCTCGGCCAGCTTGGGCTCCTCATACAGGGGGCTCCAGCCCACACGCAGGGGGGTATCGGGGCTGGTCTCCTCCACGGGCAGCAGCTCACGGTAGCGCCACATGGAGCGGTTCTCGCGCTTGGCCAGCTTCTCCTTGGTGAGGACGGTCTTGATGTAGTCGTAGTCGTAAACGATGTCCAGAATACCGCCGCATTCGCAGTTGGTCAGGTCCGGGGTAGCCTCGTAGGTCTTACCGCAGCGGACGCATTTGCCGTATTTTACATTTTTCATGTTGTGTTCTCCCTCAATTAAATATAGTATTCATCCTCCGCCCAGCGAGCGGGATTGTCGTCAATGTATTGCCAGATGCGGCGATAATCCGCCTCATTGCGAATAACATGGTCGAAATAGGAGCGCTGCCAGAGTTTTGTGTATCCCATGTCCCAAACGCGCCTTGTTGACATAGATTTGAATTTTTGCATCAACTTTTGTAGGGGCGGACGACTCTGTCCGCCCCGTGTCGCGTCTATGCACACAATCGCATGGACATGGTTTGGCATGATCACATATTTATTCACTGTAATCCCGTTTTCCTCGTCTACAAGTTGCTCCAAACACTCTTTTACAACTTCTCCTACCGCCGAAAGAATCACCGGGCTTGGTAATACACCGCAGGGGCGGACAGAGTCGTCCGCCCCTACAGAATCAGGTGCTATTTTTGCAAGAATCTTCTTGCGGTCACAAGTGCAAACGGTTACGAAAAACCATCCGAATCTATATTCTGTCTCCGGCAGTCTAATTCTTTTACGCCGCACTTTTTCCATGTTTCTTACAGATTCTTCAGCAGACCGGTAGCCTCGTTGAACTCGCAGATCAGCTCGTCCAGATCCTTGGCCTGGGCGTGCACGGCGTCCCAAGTGTTCTTGGTGTCGTACCACTGGGCGTTCAGGTCCTCCACGGTCATACCCTGCTGCTCCACCCAAGTGTAATACTTCAGGTTGTGGACGCGCTTGCGCTCGGCGTAGCCCATCTCGATCATGTTGTCGGTCTTCAGGCCCAGCATGTGCAGAGCGTGGTCCATAGCGGCCTCGTGTGCGTTGTAGGCGCCGTGCATCTCATTCAGCTCCTTGATACGGGACTGATACATCACAGCGGAGTCGGTGAGAACGGTGGCGACCACATCGTTCTCGGTGAGCTCATAGTACTTGGCCATCTTGATGCAGCACAGCACATTGGCGATGCCGGAGATGCCCAGCCAGCTCATCTTCTCCACCTGCTCGTCGCTCATGCCCAGCTCGTTCTTCATGTAAGCCTTGCCGTCCTCGGTGTTGAACAGGCGCAGCAGGCGCTGGGAGTCCTCGTCGTCGATGGCGATGGCCATGTCGGTGTTCTTCACATTGTGAATCCAGGGGATGTGCTTGTCGCCAATACCCTCGATGCGGTGGCCGCCGAAGCCGTTATTGAGGATGGTGGGGCACTGCAGAGCCTCGCCCACGGCCAGCTTCAGGTGGGGATAACGCTCCTTCAGCAGGTCACCGGCGCTCATGGTGCCGGCGGAGCCGGAGGTGAAGCAGGCACCGGCAAAGTTCTGGCCGGGCTTCTTCACAGCCTCGAACAGGTCAGCCAGGGCATAACCGGTGACATTGTAGTGCCACAGGGGGTTGCCCATCTCGGCGAACTGGTTGAAGA
>CAVJNL010000015.1:0-29451 GCA_963650985.1 Clostridium sp. CAG:413 | reverse complement strand
CAAGTGTGAAATTTGTCCGTCACAGACGGACAAATTATGCGCGCAGCAGACTGCAGGCCTTTTGTCGGAAAAACCCGGAGGGTTTTTCGACAGGCTCAGGCGCTGCCGCAGAGCTTCTCTGCGGCAGCGCCGCCGGTTTGCTATCGGCTTTTAGTTATTGACCTTGGTTTCGCCCAGCACCCACACGCGGCGGATACCCACAGGAGGGATGGCAGGCTCCAGATAGGAGTTGGCGGAGTTGATGGTCGCAGGGTCAAACAGGACCAGGTCGGCATCCATACCCTGACGGATCAGGCCACGGTCCCACAGGCGTAGGCGGCGGGCCGGCTCGGAGGTGATGTGGCGGATGGCCTCCTCCAGGGGCATGACCTGCAGATCCCGGACATAGTGGCCCAGGAAACGGGGGAAGGAGGCGTAGGCCCGGGGATGGGGGTGCGCACCCATGATGCCATCGGTGCAGACGCAGTGGGCTTTACTCTTCATAACATAGATAACGTCGTCCTCAGAGATGGAGAAGTAAATGGCGATGACCTCGGGCCCCTCATGCTGCAGGATGTGCAGCACGGCGGTGCCGACTTCCATACCCAGCTTTTCACTGATATAGTCCATCTTCTGGCCGGCCATCCAGGCGTATTCCTCTGTGGCCACGGAGGCCAGCATGATGCAATCAGCACCGCCCCGGGCCTGGATCTCGTCCCGGGTCTCCTTGAGGATTTTCTGATAGGTGTCCGGGTCCTTCAGGCGCTGCTGGAAGCCCTGCTCACCGCCGTCATAGGCCCACTGGGGCACGCAGACCTTCAGGCCCGTGCAGGCGGCGGTCCAGGGATACTGGTCCAGGGTAACATCGTAGCCCTGGGCGCGCATGGCGTTGATGGACTCCATGGACTGGTGAACCTTGCCCCAGTTCCGGGGACCCAGGGCCTTGTGATGGGAAATCTGCAGGCGCACGCCGCTTTCCCGAACGATGGTGTTCATCTCCTCCACGGACTCCAAAAGCTTGTCCTTCTCGCTGCGCATGTGCACCATGATGAGGCCGTCGTAGGCGGCTACCACCTTAGCCATTTCGATAAGCTCCGGGGTCTGAGCAAAGCTGCCGGGAGGATAAATCAGGCCCAGGGACATGCCCTTGGCGCCCTGCTCCATGCAGCGGGCCAGCAGAGCTTTCATCTGCTCCAGCTCCTGGGCGGTAGGCTCGCGGTTATCATTGCCCATAACGTTCATGCGGATGGTGCCGTGACCCACCAGGCCCACAAAGCGGGCAGAGGGGTGGGCGTTTTCCACAGTCTGCTCATAGTCGGCGAAGGAACGCCAGGTATAGGGGCCGGGGATGGTACCGGCCAGGGGGGCCATGTTGTCAGCCAGCTCCTGGACCAAATCGTCGGTCAGGGGCGCCACGGAGGAGCCGTCCTGGCCTAGAACTTCCGTGGTGATACCCTGCTGCACCACCTGGGGCAGGGCGGGATTGCGGATAAGCTCCAGCTCGTTATGGCTGTGGGTGTTGATGAAGCCGGGGGCCAAAGCCAGACCGGCGGCGTCCAACACCTCCCAATCGCTCTGGGGGGGAATGCCACCGATCTGCGCGATCACGGAGCCATCGATGAGAACATCGGCGCGGAAGGGCTTGCAGCCGGTGCCATCATAGACGGTGGCATTCCGAATCAAAGTTTTTTTCAATGAAAACGCCTCCTTTACAATTCTGACTGAGTGTGGTATGATAAAGATGTCGAATACATACAGTCGACAATATACATAAGTAAAAAATACCACACGGCTATGGTAAAGTCAAGCAAAGAGACTCCAAATTTTAAGGCAAAAATTCATCTTTTTTACAAAAATACGCGGTGCCTTGGTCCGGACGATCCAAAAACAGGGGCGCCGGGAAATAGAATCACAATTTGAAAGGAGAACAGAGCAATGGATGAGCGCAGCGAATTATTTCAGTTACTAAAGAAAATGGTATCCTATCCGTCTACGGACGGCAGCGAATCGGGTATCAGCGACTTTCTAGCGGAGAATGCCCGGGCTATGGGCATGGACCTGGTGGAGCAGCAGGAGGCGCTGCCGGGTCTGAAAAACGTCATCGCCGTGAAGACCTTTGGAAAGGGCGGCAAGCGAATCGTGCTCAACTCCCACATGGATGTGGTACCCCCGGCGGACGGCTGGGACACGGACCCGTATGACCTGGTCATCAAGGGTGACCGGGCCTACGGCCGCGGCTCCACCGACGCCAAGGGCCCTTTGGCATGCCTGACCATGGCGGTGAAGCGGATTATTGAAAATCCAGAGGGGGTCAACGGCACCATCGTCTATACCGCCGTGGTGGACGAGGAGAGCCACTCCACCGGCGCCAGGACCCTGGTGAAGCACCCCCAGGTGTACGGCGACTATTGCATTGTGGGCGAGCCGACCCTGTCCCGGGTGGCTGTCAGCCACAACGGGAGCCTGCGGCCGGTGATCGTGGCGGAGGGGCTGTCCGTCCATGCCTCCAACCCGGAGCTGGGCATCAACGCTATCCGCATTGCTTCCTACATCTCCCAGCTGGTGGACGAGATCGCCGACGAAATTTCCGGCATCGTGCATCCCACAACAGGAAAACCGTCCATTGCCATCACCATGATCTCCGGCGGCGTGCAGGAAAATGTGGTGCCCGACCACTGCGAGATCACCATTGACCGGCGCATGGTGCCGGGGGAGGATGAGCAGCAGCTGCGCCAGCGATTCGACCGGCTGTGCCGGCAGGCCCAGGAGCATTTCCCGGGCAGCCGGGTCTATGTGGACCACTATTTGGTCACCACCGGTCCGGCGGCGGAAACACCGGCGGACAGTGAGCTGGTGAAGACCGCCTTTGCCGCGGCCAAGGCGGCCAGCGGCGAGGACCAGGAGCCCTTCGGCCTGACCTGCAACACGGATATGAACCACTTTACCCGGGCGGGCATCCCCACGGTGATCATCGGGCCGGGGACCATTACGGTGGCCCACAAGCCCAATGAATATGTGGCTCTGGAGCAGATGGAAAAGACCTGTGCCGTGGATGAGGCGGTCATTCGGGCGCTGCTGAAATAAAAGGAAGGGAGAGAGCGGCATGTCTTACGGTTTGGAAAACGCCAATACCGTGGTGACGGTGGACCTGGGAAAGGTGCGGCGCAACATTGAGCGCATCCGCAGCCACATTGGTCCCAATGTTGACATTATGTATACGGCCAAGTCCAACGGCTACGGCCACGGACTGATCCGGCCTACCCTGTTCATGCGCGACAAGTGCGGCATCCACTGCTTTGCCACCGGCCAGCTCAGCGAGGCACTGGAGCTGCGGCAGGCGGGGCTGGAGGATTTTATATTGGTGCTGGGGGGGATCCCCTACAGCGGTGTGCCCGCCTTTGTGGCAAACGACCTGGTAGCCACGGTGTATGAGGACACGCTGCCCCGGGCACTGAATGAAGAAGCGGCCCGACAGGGAAAGCGGGTGCGGGTGCACATTAAGATCGACACGGGCCTGCGGCGCTTTGGCGTGCAGCCCGGTGAGCAGCTGGCGCACCTGATGGAGACGCTGCGGGGCCTGCCATATCTGGAGATAGACGGGGTATATACCCACCTGGCTAACGGCTACTCCCTGGATAAGTCCTTTACCCACCAGCAGATGGGCCTGTTTACCCAGGCCCTGGAGCAGCTGAAGGCGGCGGGGATCCGGCCCCGGCTCATCCACGCGGCCAATACGGCGGCCTGCGTAGCCTCCCCGGAGTGCTACTACGATGTGGTGCGTTTGGCGGCGCTGATTTTTGGCTACGATATCTCCCCCGGCATCCCCAACCGGCTGGGCCTGGAGCCGTCTATGCGCTGGACCAGCAAGATACTGAACGTGCTGTGGGCCGAGGAGGGAGAAAATGTCAGCTACTACCGGTTCTTTGTGCCCAAGCGCCGCACAAAGATCGCCATCATCGGCTTCGGCATGGGCGACGGCTACTACCGGGGCCTTGTGACCCGTGACACCGAGCACAACGCCGATGTGCTGATCCACGGGCAGAGAGCGCGTCTGCTGGACCTGAACGTGGACGTGGCTTTTGCCGACGTGACGGACATTCCCGATGTGCAGATCGGCGACACGGCGGTGCTTATCGGCCAGGACGGCCAGGACGAGATCACCTCCATGGAGCTGGGCGAAAAGGGCGGCACGTCCAACGGGCACATTTGCTGCTCTATCACCGGCCGTCCCCTGCGGTACTATATAAATGAGTGAAGGAGTGAGCGCGGGTATGCTGGCGCGCCGGTACAGCATGAAGCTGCTGCGGATGGTGATAGGCTTCAGCTTTATCGCCCTGGGCGTGGTGATCGCCAAGCAGTCCTACTGTCTGTCCCCCTGGAATGTGCTGAACGACGGTCTGGCCTACACGTTTCCCATTACTATCGGGCAGGCCAATATCACCGTGGGCATGACCATTCTAGTTATAAACCTGCTGTTTTTGCACGAGACCTTCGGCGTGGGAACGGTGCTGAATATATGGCTGGTGGGCGTAATTACGGATCTGCTGATGAAGCTGAACACCGCCTGGGACATTCTGCCCAAGATCCACGCCGTGCCGCTGCAGATTCTTTGCTGCCTGGCATCGCTGATCGCCAACGCCCTGGGGATCTACTTTTATATGTCCGCCCGGATGGGGGCGGGACCCCGAGACACGGTGATCGTATTTCTCACCAAGCATCTGCCGCTGCCGGTGGGGCTGTGCAAGCTGCTTTTGGAGGCTGCGGCGTGCCTGGTGGGTTGGCTTATCGGCGGTGAGGTGGGCATCGGCTCGCTGATCTCCGTTTTGTGCGGCGGTCCGATCCTGCAGCAGGTTTTTCGCCTGTTCCGCTTTAATGTGAAGCAGCTCCGGGGTGAAAATATAAGCGATACGTGGCAAATTCTTCGGGGGAAAATGCTGCCGCCGGAGAGGGAAGCGGCGGCGGAGACTTTGGACAAATGATTTACTTTTTGTCAACTGTTGACAAATCGTATAGAAAAGGTTAGAATGAAAATTGGAAAACAGGACCAATCTCAGCAAAAATCATGGCCTGTGGATGTAGGGTGTAGTAATGTTTGAAAACCAAAACTTAGGAAGTAAGCCTTCTCTGAAGCAGCTTGTATACGAAAATCTGCAAAATATGATCGTGCAGGGGAAGCTGGAGCCGGGAGAGAAGCTCATCGAGGATGACCTGGCCCAGGCTATGCATATCAGCCGTGCGCCGATCCGCGAGGCAATCAGCATGCTGGAGCGGGATGGATTTATCCGCATTATCCCCCGGAAGGGTGCCATCGTGGCGGAGGTGTCGGAAAAGGATGCCATGGACATCTGGAAGTGCCGTCTGGCGCTGGAGCCATTTGCCGCCAAAGAGGCTATGCCTCATATACCCAAGGAGGAGCTGGAGGCGGCGCTGGCCCGTATCAGCAAGATCGAGAAGGACTATTCTTTTGAGGAGTATGTGGCCTCCGATCTGGAAGTGCATGGGCTGTACTATGGGCATCTGGACAATGAGTATATGAAGTCCATCCTCAATAATCTGAAGGCACACTCCATCCGGGTGCGGTGGCTGAAGGAGGCTAGAAACAGCTTTACGGATATGTCCCGCAGCTCTATTCGGGAGCATAGGACGATCATTGAGGCGTTTCTCAGCGGGGACGCGGACCGGGCCTATAACACGGTGCAGCAGCATATTCTCAACAGTGCCGCCCGGCTGAAGGATCCCGGAGACAGTATCTTCTGCCCGCCGGCGCCCAAGACCAAAGAGCAAAAAGCATAACAAGATGTGCAATGCGCCGCCTGTACCACATTTATTACCATAGATTGACAAGATGCTTGCCCTTATCGATCCATAGTATCCTTTTGGCAACTATCTGAAAAAGTCCGGAATGAAATTTCAGTGCCGAAGTCATTGCTTCTGCCGCAATTTGAACCTCAAAAAGCACCTGCAAGGTTCCTCTTTATACCCCAGTAAAAGGCAAAAAGTTATCCCATTTTATAGCCCCAAAGGCTCGAAAAAGACGAGTTATCCCATCTGTAGCCCCGAATTTTGAGGTCAAATCAGGACAAATCACTTGAAATTTGGACAAACATAATCAGCGCATTTGGATACAAGAAAACCCCGAAAATCCGCGGATTTTCGGGGTTTTGTAGCCGTATTGGTTTGAAATACGGGTAAGATCAGCGCTTGCTGAACTGAGGCGCACGGCGGGCAGCCTTGAGACCGTATTTCTTACGCTCCTTCATACGAGGATCGCGGGTGAGGAAACCGGCCTTCTTCAGAATGGGACGGAAGTCGGGGTTCACCTGCAGCAGGGCGCGGGAGATGCCGTGACGCAGAGCGCCGGCCTGGCCGGACACGCCGCCGCCCTCGACGGTGGCAACGATGTCCACCTTGCCCAGGGTGGAGGTGGCGTTCAGGGGCTGACGGACGACCATCTTCAGAGTCTCCAGGCCGAAATAATCGTCGATGTTGCGGCCATTGATTGTGATGGCGCCGGTGCCGTTCTCAAACAGGTGGACGCGGGCCACGGAGGACTTACGACGGCCAGTACCGTACTTATAGGGATTCTTGGACTGATACATTCTTCTTTTCCTCCTTACTTGACCAGCTCGGGCTTCTGAGCCTGATGCTCATGCTGCTCTCCGGCATAAATGTGAAGACGCTTCAGGGAGTCCTTGGTGACGATGTTGCGGGGCATCATGCCGCGCACGGCCACGCGGACGGCCACCTCGGGCTTTTCCTGCATGAGGATGCGGTACTTAGTCTCCTTCAGGCCGCCCACCCAGCCGGAGTGGGTGCGGTAATACTTCTGCTCCATCTTGTTGCCGGTGAGGATGGCCTTGCCGGCGTTGATGACGATGACATTGTCGCCGCAGTCGGCGTGGGGGGTATAGGTGGGCTTGCCCTTGCCACGCAGCAGGTCGGCCACGATGACGGCGGTCTTGCCCAGGGGCTTGCCGGCGGCATCAACGACATACCACTTGCGGACGATATTGCCCTTGTTTGCCATAAAAGTGGACATGGTGTTTTTCCTCCAGTGTAATAATGTATTGCTTTACTTTTTCATGCTCCCTTGGTAAAATCGGGGGAGAGAGAAAACAAAAACCAATGCGCTCAACGCGCAAAATTATTTATACCATGTTGAGAAGTCGTTGTCAAGATGAATTTGATTTACGGTTGGAACATCTATGATTATCGTTCGTTTTCTTTGATTATCTATCGTTTTCTCGCATTGCAATTTACATTTTTCGGAGGAATGAGCTATGCAGCATATTTTGGGCCTGGTGCGCCGGTGCGTGGAGGACTATCACATGATCGAGCCGGGGGAGACCGTGGCGGTGGGGGTGTCCGGCGGCAAGGACAGCCTGTTGACCCTCGCGGCTCTGGCGCGGCTGCGGCGGTTTTACCCGACGCCGTTTCAGGTACACGCCATCACACTGGAGACGGGGACGCCGGGGATGAGCTTTGACGCGGTGGCGGACCTGTGCCGAGCGCTGGAGGTGCCGTACACGCGCATTTCCGTGCCGGTGTATCAGATCGTTTTTGAGGAGCGGAAGGAGAAGAAACCCTGCTCTCTGTGCGCGAAGCTGCGGCGGGGGAGCCTCAATACGGCCCTGGGAGAGCTGGGCATTTCCAAGATCGCGTTGGGGCACCACTTTGACGACGCGGTGGAGACGATGCTCATGAATCTGCTCTTTGAGGGGCGCATTGGGTGCTTTCAGCCGGTGACTTACCTGGACCGCAGCGGGGTGACGCAGATACGGCCCCTGTTTTACTGCCACGAGGACGAGGTGCGCCGGGCGGTGGCGAAGCTGCAATTGCCGGTGGTGCAGAATCCGTGCCCGGCCAACGGCTCCACCCGGCGGCAGGAGGTGAAGGAGCTGCTTATCCAGCTGGAGGAGCGGTATCCGAATTTGCGGCAGAAGATTTTCGGGGCCATGCAGCGGTATCCGCTGTATGGGTGGAATTTGGAGGAGATGGAGAAGTAGAGGCACCCCTCAGTCGCGGCGGAGCCGCGACAGCTCCCCTTGCGCGGGGGAGCCTTTTAGGACGGGGGTTACGGATGACCCTGTTGCGGTGCCCAAAATTTCTGCGCTGCCTTACGGCGGGCGCTTGAAATTTTGACCGCGGACACTCACTCACCTCGCTGTATCTGCCACTGGCAGCGCTCGGTTCGCTCCCCACGGCCAGTGTGCGCATTGGCCTCGCAATGACAGGTTTTTTACATGGAGTGCGGTGTGCGGTCGGGCGGCGGGCTGTGGTCAGCCCGCCCTACGGTGTGGTTTGTAGGGGCGGACAGAGGCGTCTACCCCTACGAAAAATCCTCCCTGGGTAAAGGGAGGACGACACGGCTATATACATTGTTATTTATACATTATTTTATGTAAGCACCCACTGGACCAGGAGGAGGAGACCGAAGCCGGGGAGGCCCAGGATGCCTATGATGAGGGCGTTGAACCAGTTTAGGCCCAGGGAGAGGCCGGTGACGGTGGTGGTGAGGTTCAGCAGCCACACCGCGCCGAAGCCCAGGGCGGAATTCACCAGGACCTTCAGGGCCAGCTTCAGCGGCGCGGCGAACAGCCGCAGGCACACCACCACCAAAAACAGCAGCGTGAGGCCCAGGGTGATCTTTTCTACGATGGACATGAGGGCCCTCCCTTCACATTTCCGGCGGGCATACAGGCGGGCTCGGCCACCAGCGGCACCGGAGCGCAGGGGCGCACGGCCTGGCCCTGGGCCAGCTTCATCTTGCGCAGCAGGAAGTCATAGCGGGATTTCAGGGCGTTGATGTCATAAATGCCGGCTTCGATGAGGCCGGGGTCGGTGACATAATTGAAGCGGTCGTAGGCATAGTGCAGCTCCCGGGCTGTGTCCCGCAGCTCCCGGCGCAGCTCCAACAGGCGCAGGTCGTGTTCGGTGTTGACGAGTTGTTTTTTCATGTTGTTCCTCCCGGCACAAGCCTTGGTTTTATTTTACTGTCAGTTTGGCCGATTATGCCGGGGTTTAGTCGGCGGCGGAGAATTTTTTCAAAAAGGAGAATTTTTATGGACCACGAAGGGTATATGCGCCTGGCGCTGGAGCTGGCGCGGGCGGCGGCGGAACAGGGCGAGGTGCCCGTGGGCTGCGTCATCGTGCAGGAGGGCCGGGTGATAGGCCGGGGACGCAACTGCAGGGAGGAGAAGCGGCACACCCAGTCCCACGCGGAGATGGAGGCCATTCGGGAGGCCAACGAGGCCCTGGGCTCCTGGCGGCTGGATGACTGCACGCTGTATGTGACGCTGGAGCCGTGCCCTATGTGCGCCGGGGCCATCTTGAATGCCCGGATCCCCCGGGTGTATTATGGGGCTCGGGACCGGGAGATGGGCGCCTGCGGGGGGGTGCTGAACCTGTTCATGGAGGATTTTCCCCAGCGGCCCGCCCTGGTGGGGGGCGTGCTGGAGGCGGAGTGTCGGGGGGTGCTGACGGACTTTTTCCAGCGGCTGCGGAAGATTTAATACTTTTTTAATAACTTGGCGCGAACTTTTTTAATATCCTCCCGGTATGATGGGGACAGTCAAGCAAGACTTTTTCATCATTCTTCCTTTTTTACCAAAGTAGGCAGAGAACCTGGTTGCAGGGGCTCTGCCTTTTGGTTTTTTATTATTGCGAGTGGGGTGGTGCGGGCGACCGCGAGGGTCGCCCCTGCGGAGGGGTTGCAAGAAGTGCGGTAAGGGGGCGGACAGAGGCGTCCGCCCCTACAAAATTGCAAGGAGTGCCGAGGGCGGGCGGGGTAGAACCCCGCCCCTACGCATAACATGGGGGTGCCGGGGACGGGTCGTCGGGGACGCCGACCCCTACGGGGGGTTACAAGGGGTGCGGTACGGCGGGCCGATGTGGGCATCGGCCCCTACGGACGCATTCAAGGAGTGCTGGGGCCGACCCCTCAGTCAGCTTCGCTGACAGCCTGCCCACCGTCGTGCCAACCGATTCCCGGCCACTGTCGTGGCCGCCAATCGGGGCACTTCCTCGAAATCGGCTTGCTGCATCCGCCGCTGGCGGCGCTTCGCCGATTTCCCCGCTTCATCTGCCACTGGCAGCGCTCGGTTCGCTCCCCACGGGCGCGGGGCACCCTCGCAATGACATGGGTTTGTTACAAGGTCGCGGGGTATTTTTTCTTCTTTGGGCGCATAGAGATAGCGGTAAAGGAGATGGTACGGATGAAACAAGCCTTGGCGGCGGGGGTTTTATGGGTTTTGCTGCTGTTTGGCGGGGCGTGGGTCTTGGCGCCTCGGACCGGGGCGGCGGAGGCGGAGGCGCCGGAGGTGTCGGGGCAGCCCGGCGAGGCGGCTTTGGCGGACAGCGGGGCCGTTTTGCAGGTGTACGACGGGGAGAAGATCGTGGAGATGACCATGGCGGAATATCTGCCGGGGGTGGTGCGGGGGGAGATGCCCGCCACCTTTGAACCGGAGGCGCTGAAGGCCCAGGCGGTGGCGGAGCGTACCTTCATTTACTACCACATCCAGGGCGGGCGCAAGGCGGCGCACCCGGACGCGGATGTGTGCATGGACTACCGCTGCTGCAACGCCTGGGTGTCGGAAGAGAAGTCAAAAAGCAAATGGGGTGATAACTTTGAGGAATATAATCGAAAAATATTACAATCTGTAAAAGAAACGGACGGGCAAGTGATGCTGTATGACGGCAAACCCATCCTGGCGGCGTTCCACTCCTCCTCGGCGGGTGTCACGGCCAAGAGCGGGGATGCGTGGGTGTCGGACCTGCCGTACCTGGTGAGCGTGGAGAGCCCGGAGCAGGCGGAGAGCGTGCCCAATTATTACAGCGTGAACACCTTCACGACGGCGGAGTTCCGGGAGAAGATTTTGGCGGAGGAGCCGGGCGCGGTGCTGGAGGGGTCGGCCACGGGCTGGGTCACGGACTTGCAGAAGAACAGCTCCGGGCGGGTGGAATCCGCCGTGGTGGGGGGCGTTGCCATCCGGGGGACGCGGCTGCGGAGCATTTTAGGGCTGCGGTCGGCGTGCTTCACGGTGGATTGCGGGGAGGATGAGATCACCTTCCATGTGACGGGCTTCGGCCACGGGGTGGGCATGAGCCAATACGGGGCCAATGAGCTGGCCAAGGAGGGGAAGAGTTGGCAGGAAATTTTGCAGTGGTATTACAGGGGGGTGTCTATTGAAACCTGGCGGGGAGTATGATATAATATGGTATTAAAATTGGGGATGGTGCGGGAACGGGCCGTCGAGGACGTCGGCCCCTACGGACGCGTTCATGTAGAGCGGTGGGGCGGGCCGATGTGGGCATCGCCCCCTACGGACGCATTCAAGAGGTGCGGTGGTCGACCCCCTCAGTCACGACTTCGCCGTGACAGCCTGCCCACCGTCGTGGCCGCCAATCGGGGCACTTCCTCGGAATCGCCTCGCTTCTTCCGCCACTGGCGGCGCTTCGGCGATTTCCCCTTACGCAGGGGAGCCTTTGGAGCTGCGGATTGCCACGGGCGCTGCGCGCCCTCGCAATGACATATTTTTTACATGGGGTGCGGGGTCGATCCAGCGGGCGGACAGAGGCGTCCGCCCCTACATGGCGTTTTTTGTGTCCTATGCAACGGATGTTAACAAATTGTTTAGGAAAAGGAACACTTTCACGGTATAATAGAAAAAAAGACCGCTTTCGGCGGAGACAAAGGAGGAGCCTGCATGGCACGCAATATTTTGGTGGTTGAGGACGACCGCAATATATCCGACCTGATCCGGATGTACATGGAGAAGGAGGGCTTTGAGGTCCGCAGCGCGTATGACGGCGGCAAGGCCATCGAGGAGTTTGAAAAGCAGGCACCGGATCTGGTGCTGCTGGACATCATGCTCCCGGTGATGGACGGCTGGGCCGTGTGCAGCAAGATCCGCGAGACCAGCAAGGTGCCCATTATCATGCTCACCGCCAAAAGCGAGGTGAACGACCGCATTACGGGCCTGGAGATGGGCGCGGACGACTACATCGTCAAGCCCTTTGAGATGAAGGAGCTCATGGCCCGCATCAACGCCGTGCTGCGCCGCAGCGAAATTCCCGACGACACCAAGAAAAAGCTGGTGTTTGACAAGCTTATTATCAATTTGGACAGCTATGAGCTGATCGTGGACGGGAAAAAGGTGGACACGCCCCCCAAAGAGCTGGAGCTGCTGTACCACCTGGCCTCTACCCCCAACCGGGTCTACACCCGCAACCAGCTTTTGGACGAGGTGTGGGGCTTTGACTACTTCGGCGACAGCCGCACGGTGGATGTGCACATCAAGCGCCTGCGGGAAAAGGTGGAGAATGTGTCCGACCAGTGGGCGCTGAAAACCGTGTGGGGCGTGGGATA
The DNA here is from genome assembly GCA_963650985.1 of Clostridium sp. CAG:413. Lineage (GTDB taxonomy): Bacteria > Bacillota > Clostridia > Oscillospirales > Oscillospiraceae > Vescimonas. The sequence continues at coordinate 17,105 of CAVJNL010000015.1, read as the reverse complement.
CAAGTTTGAGGTAAAATGAAAGATCTGAAAAAACGCTTTCGTAGCATATACTGGCAGCAGTTCAGCCTGATAGCGGGTATTCTGCTGCTGACGCTGCTGCTGCTGGGCGCGTCCTTTTACGCACTGAGCTACAACTATTTGGTGGGCGAAAAGCGGGACGAGATGCAGACCCGGGCCCAGGTCATCGCCCAAATGACCGCCGAATACCTGGCTGCCAGTGAGACGGACCAGGAGGAGGTGGACAGCAGCCTCAGCCGCATGGCCGGCGTGGCCAGCATGATGACGGAGGTAAACTTCCTTATATGCGATGAAAACGGACAGGCCCTGCTCACCACGGACAACAATCTCGCTGGAAAGAGCATCCGCCTGCCGGAGGAGATGCAGGAGCAGATATTGAACAACGCAAACGGCTTCGAGGGCAACACTACCCTCTCGGGGCTTTACAAGCTGCGGCAATTTGCGGTGGGTCTGCCGGTGAAGTCGGCGGACGGCCAGGTGGTGGGCATGGTGTTGGCTATGATCGACGCCAGCCAGCTCATGCGGCTGTGGCGGTCGTTTACGGGGCTGTTTTTCATGATCTCCGCCGTGGTGCTGCTCATTGCCTTTGTGGCAAGCTCCTTTATGTCCATGCGGCAAATCCAGCCCATTAAAGAGATGGTTCGGGGCACCCGGGCCTACGCCGCCGGGAACTTTGACATCCGCATTGAGGACGAGGGGCGAGGCGATGAGATCGGCGAACTGGCCAGGTCCTTTAACATGATGGCCGATTCTCTTTCCGAGACGGAGCGCCAGCGGCGGGACTTTATTGCCAATATCTCTCACGAGCTAAAAACGCCTATGACCTCCATCGCGGGCTACACCGACGGCATTTTGGACGGGACCATTCCCCAAAAGGACGAGCGGCGGTATCTGCAAATTATTTCCGACGAAAGCCACCGGCTCAGCCGCCTGGTGCGGCGGATGCTGGATATCTCGCAAATTCAGTCCCAGGAGATGCACAAGGAGGACTTCGATCTGTGCGAGAGTATGCGCATTGCGCTGCTGAGCATGGAGCAGAAGATCAACGACCGGGGGCTGGATGTGGAGGCGGACATCCCGGAGGACTCGGTGATGGTCCGGGGCGACAACGAGCTGATCACCCAGGTGGTGTACAACCTGCTGGAGAACGCCACCAAGTTCGCGGCGGAGAAGTCCACTCTGTACCTGGGGCTCACCTGCCAGGGGGAAAAAGCCGTTGTCACCGTGCGCAACACTGGCAACACCATTCCCGCCCAGGAAATTCCGCTGCTTTTCGAGCGGTTCCACAAGTCGGACAAGTCCCGGAGCGTTGACAAGGACGGCTACGGGCTGGGCCTCTATGTGGTGAAAACCATTCTCAATCAACATAAAGAAAAAATCACCGTGACCAGTGAAAACGGCGTGACGGCCTTCAGCTTTACCGTGCAGATGGCCGACACCGCCCGCGCTTACGGGGAGGAGCAGGAAAAATGATGGATGAAAACAACTTGATGCCCCAGGAGCGGGAGGACCGGGAGGTCGTGTCCTGGTATGTGCCACCGGAAAAAGGGGAGGAAGTGGTGCGCTACTATGTGCAGCCCCAGCCCCTGCCGGAGAGGGTGCGGCCCCAGGTGGCGGCTGCGGCGCCGGTGAAAAAGAAGAAGGGCTGGGTCATTTTCGTAATACTGGCGGCGGCGCTGGCGGTGCTCATCGGCGTGGCGGCGCTGCTTGTGAGCCTGTTCGGCTCCGATGATCCGGGCCTGGACGACGACAGCCACGCCGGGAGCATTGTGGACATTTCCAGCGAGGACGGGTGCTACATCCCCGTGTGCGACTCCAACCCGGAGGTGCGCATGGAGCTGGCCGCTCCGGGAGAGCAGGCCCTGACGCCGGTGGAGGTTTTTCAGAAAATGTGCGCCTCCACGGTGACGGTGTTGGCCACCAACGCCGAGGGCAAGAGCTTCATGGGCACGGGCGTGCTGCTCACGGAGGACGGATATTTCCTCACCAACGCCCATGTGGTGTCGGGCACGGTGTCGTGCATCGTGGCTTTGGACAGCGGCGAGACCTACGAGGCGGAGCTGGTGGGCTATGACGCGGGACAGGATATCGCCGTTTTGAAGGCAGTGGACGCGGAGGGGCTGACCCCGGCGGAGTTCTGCGACTCGGACTACTGCATGGTGGGCGAGGCGGTGTACGCCATCGGCAACCCCATCAATCTGAACCTGCGGGGGACCTTTACCTCGGGCATCCTCTCGGGCCTGGAGCGGCAGATGGAGTTGGACGGCAAGACCCTGACCATGATCCAGACCAACGCCGCTGTGAATAACGGCAACTCCGGCGGGCCGCTCATTAACGCCTATGGGCAGGTCATCGGCATTGTGACCATGAAAATGAGCCGAGCCGGGACCGGGGCGGAGGCCACGGTGGAGGGCTTGGGCTTCGCGCTGCCCACTTCCCAGGTGGCCTATGTGGTCAACGACATTTTGGCTACCGGCGAGTATACGGGCGTGCCCACCTTTGGCTTCACCATTTTGACGGAGTATGATTCGGACGGGACGGGCTATGTGACCATCCACTCCGTGGAGGACGACCTGCCCGCCCAGGCGGCGGGGGTGCTGCCCGGGGATGTGCTGGTGGCGGCGGACGGCCACGAGATACACGACAACTGGGATCTGATGGACTACCGGCGGCAGCTCCGGGTGGGGGACACCGTGGACCTGACCCTGCTGCGGGACGGGAAGGAAGTTCACTGCTTCGTGACGCTGACGGCGACGAAGTGATGTGATGAATATTGAAAAAGGACGGGCTGACGGGCCCGTCCTTTTTGCAGAGGAAAGGGGAAAGAGGAAAGTGGGAAGGTAGGGAGCGTACCGGGAGCGGGCGGACAGGGGCGTCCGCTCCTACACAAGTGCAGGTGACTGGGTAAGGACGGGCGGGGTAGAGTCCCGCCCCTACGGATAGATTGATAGTGCGGTGGGGGTGGGGCGTCGGGGACGCCGCCCCCTACGGACGCATTACTGGCAGTGCGGTGGGGCGGGCCGATGTGGGCATCGGCCCCTACGGAGGGTTGAGGCGGGCGACTGCGAGGGTCGCCCCTACGGAGGGTTTCAAGAAGTGCTGGGGCCGACCCTTCCGGCGCTTCGCGTCACCCTGCCCACCGTCGTGCCAGCCGATTCCCGGCCACTGTTGTGGCTGCCAATCGGCGCACTTCCTCGAAATCGCCTCGCTGCTTCCGCCACTGGCGGCACTTCGGCGATTTCCTCTTACGCAGGGGAGCCTTTTTGGGTTTTATTTATTTTTCGGCGGCTTGCTGAAAACGGTATAGATTCCGGCGGCCAGGAGGAAGACACCGAAGGGCTTTTTTAGTATCTCCACATCCACGGTGGTGGCGGCCCAGGCGGCTATGGCGGTTATGGGCAGGGCCCAGGGGATGGCGGCGCGGAGCAGGGGTGGGTCCAGGAGGCCGTTTTTCTTATGCTCCACCAGGGCCATGGCCGCCGTGGGGAGGAAATACAGCAGGTTGATGCCCTGGGCCGTGAGCTGGTCCACGCCCAAAAACAGGGTCATCACCAACAGCAGCAGCGTACCGCCGCCGATGCCCCAGGCGGAGAGGATGCCCGTCAAAAAACCGGCCAGGGCGGGGAGAAGATAGTCCTTCACAGCAGATACCGCACCCCACCGTAGACCAAAAACGCGCCGAAAATGCGCCGCAGCCAGGGGGCAGACACCTTGCGAAAGAGCTTGCCGCCCACTAAGCCGCCTACCAGGCCGCCCACCAGGTACGGCAGGGCCGTCACCAGCCGTAGCCCTGTGCGCAGCAGGTAGATCACCGCCGACAGGGCGCACAGGGGGAAGATCACGGCCACGCAGTTGGCAAAGGCCCGCTTCTGCCCCACCCGGCACCAGCCCGTCAGCAGCGGCACCAGCACTGTGCCGCCGCCCCCGCCGAACAGGCCGTTTACAAGTCCCGCCGCCGCGCCGCTGAGGCCGTATTTCCACTTTTTACTCATGCCATCGCCCCCTTTTTATGTAGTCCCCTCACGGCGCGGAGCTGTGAGGGGAGGGGCCTTTACAGCTTTTGGAAGCTCTTGCAGTCGGTGCACTGGTCCATGGAGGGGTTGCTCTCATGGGTGCCAATCTGGATGGTGTTCAGGCCGCAGTTGTTCACATCGCTGCAATGATGGGCGCAGCTGGTGACGGTGCATTTGATGGCAGAGTTGGGGGTGCAGGCGCACCCATTGTTGGTACAATTGGACATAGTTTCTTCCTCCAAAAAATAAACTCAGGCACAAAGCCCGAGTTTATTTTGCGTCGTATGGGGGAAAGTATGCGAAAAAATTTTTGATAGAAAATGCGGAGCAGAGGCGCTTTGGGGGGCGGGCCGATGTAGGCATCGGCTCCTACGGAACGGTGTGTAGGGGCGGACGACTCTGTCCGCCCGGTGAGGTGGGTTCTTGTGGCGCGTAGGGGCGGGGCTCTCTTGCCCACCGTCGTGCCAGCCGATTCCCAGGCACTGTCGTGCCTGCCAATCGGGGCACTTCCTCGAAATCGCCTTGCTTCTTCTGCCACTGGCAGCGCTTCGGCGATTTCCCCGCCTGCGGGCGACCGCGAGGGTCGCCCCTACGGACGGTTACAAGGAGTGCTGGGGCCGCCCCCTCAGTCAGCCTTGCGGCTGACAGCTCACCTTACGCAGGGGAGCCTTTTTATAAATTGCCACGACCGGGGTTTTCGTGGCAATGGTTTTTACATGGCGTGCAGGGCGGGGATGAACGCGGAGGCCAGGGCGAAATAGATCAGCAGGCTGGTGGCGTCTACGATGGTGCTGATGAAGGGCGAGGCCATCACCGCCGGGTCCAGGCCGACTTTTTCTGCCAGCAGGGGCAGGGCGCAGCCTACGCACTTGGCGAAGATCACCACGAACAAAATCGTCAAACACACCACCGAGCAGACGGTGATGGTCACGGCGTCGTTGCCCAGGAGCAGACGGTCCACCAGCAGCATTTTTACAAAGTTCGCCGCCGCCAGACAGATGCCGCACAGGAACGACACCCGTAATTCTTTCCACAGCACCTGGAATAAGTCGGAAAAGTCCACCTCGTCTAGACTCAGGGCGCGGATCACCGCCACGCTTGCCTGGGTGCCGGAGTTGCCGCCGGTGCCCGAGAGCATGGGGATGTAGGAGTTGAGCACCAGGCAGGCCGCCAGCTTGCTCTCGTAATGGTTGAGAATGAGGCCGGTGAAGGTGGCCGAGAGCATCAGCACCATCAGCCAGGGGATGCGGGCCTTCCAGGTGGAAACAATGGAGGTTTTCAGGTAGGGTTTGTCCGAGGGCAGCATGGCCGCCATTTTCTCGAAGTCCTCCGTGGTCTCCTCTTCGATAACATCCATGGCGTCGTCCACGGTGACGATACCGATAAGGCGGTTTTCCTGGTCTACCACGGGCATGGCAAGGTAGTCGTACTTGCTCATGGCCTGGGCCACATCTTCCTTGTCGTCCAGGGTCATCACGGAGACCACATTGGGATCCATGATGTCCTCGATGCAGTCGTCCTCGTCGGCCAGAAGCAGGTCGCGGACGGACAGAACGCCCTGGAGGTGGCGGGTGGGGTCGGTGACATAGAGGATGTTGATGGTCTCCAGCTCGCCGCCGATACGGCGGATGCGCTTGAAGGCGTCCGCCACGGTCATGTCCTTTTTCAGGCTCAGGTACTCCACATTCATGATGGAGCCGGCGGAGTCCTCGGGATATTTCAGCATGTCGTTGATGGACTTGCGCATTTCGGGGGTGGCCTTGTCCAGAATGCGGATGACCACGCTGGCGGGCATCTCCTCCACGATGTCCACGGCGTCGTCCAGATACAGCTCATCCAGCACTTCCTTCAGCTCGGTGTTGGAGAAGCCGTTGATGAGCATTTCCTGGCTGTCGGACTCCAGCTCAACGAAGACCTCGGCGGCCAGCTCCTTGGGCAGCAGCCGGTACAGAAGCGGCATGAGCTCCTGGCCGGATTCCTCCAAAAGCAGGGCGATGTCCGGCGGCTCCAGGGGGAGGAGCAGGTCGCGGACGGCGGCGTATTGCTTCTGCCGGACCAGGTCGCGGATCTGGTCAAGCAGGCGGTCCATTTCTTCTTCGCGGTCGATCATATTGGGCTCCTCCTTTCAAAAAAATAAAGCCGCAGCCGGGCTCCGGGGAAGGCGGGCCGCTGCGGAAAGGGCGCGCATACAAAAGTATGACGCGGGCTATTGTCCACCGTAACAAGCTTTAGCATCGCGGGGCAATGAAACTGCGTTAGATGATACCTTGGTTTCGATATCGCCTGTTCAAACCATCTTATGGTGTCTCCACCACTTCGCGGCAGCAGTCCGTATCCCTGCGGTAGCCTTACCTACCGGAATGTTATAACTGGCGAAAAAACTTCGTTTTTTCTGCCAAAAGGCTTGCAGGCTGCGGGCGGCAAACTCTGCGAGGCCTTTAATGTATTAATACTATGCCAAAAAAGTGCGGCTGTCAACCCTTTTTGCGGGGGAGGGAGAAGAAAAAATGAGGAAAGTTGAAGGGGCAAAGAGGGTGCGGTGTGCGGCGGGACCCGTGTGCCCTGCCGTGGTGGTGAGGGCGCAAAAAGAGGGCGGACGAGGCGTCCGCCCTGGGGAAGGCTCACTTGCGAGAGATGACGGTGCCATCGTTTTTGTGGATGCTGTGGGGGGGCAGGACGCCCCGGACGCAGGAGGTGGGGTAGACGATGCTGTGGGGGCCCAGGACGGTGCCGGGGTTCAGGACGCTGTTGCAGCCTACCTCCACGAAGTCGCCCAGCATGGCGCCTACTTTTTTGCGGCCTGTGTCTATGCGCTCGTCGCCGCAGCGGACCACCACCGGGAGCTTATCGCTTTTCACATTGGAGGTGATGGACCCGGCGCCCATGTGGGACTTATAGCCCAGGATGGAGTCGCCTACATAATTATAATGGGGGGTCTGGACGCCGTCAAAGAGGATGACATTTTTCAGCTCCACGGAGTTGCCCACCACGCAGCCCGCGCCCACCAGGGCGCTGCCCCGGACGAAGGCACAGTGGCGCACCTCGGTCTCCGGGCCGATAATGCAGGGGCCGCCCAGGTAGGCGGTGGGGGCCACGGTGGCGGTGTTGTGGACCCAGACATGGGGGGCGACCTCGTCGTAGTCCTCCAGGGTGGGGCCCACGGAGAGAATGAAGTCCTGGATGCCCGCCAGGGCCTCCCAAGGGTAGGTGAACCGGGAGAGGTAGTCGGCGGCGATGGTGTGGTTCAGGTCGAACAGGTCGGTGATGGTCAGCATGGTGGTCTCCTTATTATTATAATGTGTGTTGGGGTTACGGATTGCCATGGGCGCAGGACGCCCTCGCAATGACATGGGGTTTTGCAAGGGGTGCGGGGGCCGACCCCTCAGTCACGGCTTTGCCGTGACAGCTCCCCTTACGCAGGGGAGCCGTTTATATATGGTATTTCCGATAGATTTTTTATAAGCCATGGCCAGGAACGGGAGGGCGGCCAGGGCTAGGAGGGCCATGAGGAGGCCGCCCACCGTCTGGTTTATCAGGCACACCGGGGCGGTGAGCCAGAAGATCAGGGAGTAGGTCAGCCACATTTTGCCGTTGGCGCGGTTATAGGCGGGGGTGTCGGTGAGGGTGGAGGGGTCCGGCGCATGATCGGCCCAGAACCACATGGGCTTCTCACGCCGCCAGGCGTACACGCCGATGGCCGTGAACAACAGGGCGGCGGCCAGGTCAATGATGAATATGAAAATATTTTCCACGGAAAATTCCTCCTTTGCGCACACCATTGTAGCACCATGGGTGGCTTTTGTAAATATGTTCAAAAATTGTTTACAGGGTGGGGATTTACATTTCAGGTCAGTTGCGTTACAATATGGTCAATGATAGTCAATGGGGGGTGCGGAGGCATCTCTTTTTACACGAAGGGAGCGTTTTTTATGCGCAAAAAGCAATTTAAGGCCGAGTCCAAGCGGCTGCTGGATCTGATGGTGAACTCCATTTACACCCACAAGGAGATCTTTCTGCGGGAGATCATTTCCAACGCCTCGGACGCCATTGACAAGCTCTGCTATCTGTCCCTGACGGACGACAAGGTGGGGCTGAACCGGGGCGATTTTGCCATCACCATTTCGGCGGACAAGGACGCCCGGACCCTCACCGTCAGCGACAACGGCATCGGCATGAGCGCGGACGAGCTGGAGAACAATCTAGGCGTTATCGCCTCCAGCGGCAGCTACAAGTTCCGCCAGGAGCAGAGCGAGGACGCGGACACGGACATCATCGGCCAGTTCGGCGTGGGCTTTTACTCGGCCTTCATGGTGGCCGACCACATCACTGTGGTGACAAAGAAGTACGGCGAGGAGCAAGCCTGGAAGTGGGAGTCCTCCGGCGCGGAGGGCTACACCGTCACCGAGGCGGAGCGGGACGCCGTGGGCACGGACATCATCATGCACATTAAAGAGGACGGCGAGGAGGCCGGGGAGTTCAGCCGCTATTTGGAGGACTGGACCATCAAATCCCTGGTGAAAAAATACTCCGATTACATCCGCTTCCCCATTAAAATGCTGCTGCCCCACTCGGTGAAAAAGCCCGACAGCCCGGAGGACAAGCCCGAGTACGAGACGGTGTATGAGTGGGAGACCCTCAACAGCATGGTGCCCCTGTGGCAGCGGAAAAAGAGCGATGTGACCAAGGAGGAGTACGACGAGTTCTACCGGCAGCGCTTCGGCGAGCTGACCCCGCCTCAGAGCGTCATTTCCGTGTCCGCCGAGGGCGTGGTGACATACAAGGCGCTGCTGTTCATCCCCTCCAAGGTGCCGAATCTGTACTACACCCAGGACTTTAAGCCGGGCTTGCAGCTTTACTCGGCGGGGGTCATGATCATGGACCACTGCGAGGAGCTGCTGCCGGAGTATTTCAGCTTCGTGCGGGGCGTGGTGGACTCCCCGGACCTGAGCCTGAACATCTCCCGGGAGCTTTTGCAGCATGACCGGCAGCTGAAGATCATCTCCTCCAACCTGGAAAAGAAGGTCATTGCGGAGCTGAAAAAGATGCTCACGGACGACCGGGCGGGGTACGAAAAATTCTATGAAAACTTTGGCCGGGCGCTGAAGGTGGGCGTGCTGAACCAGTTCGGCGAGAAGCGGGAGAGCTTGCAGGAGCTGCTGCTGTTCTACTCCTCCACGGAGAAGAAGCCGGCGACCCTGCGGGAGTATGTGGACCGTATGCCGGAGGGGCAGAAGTACATTTACTACGCCGCCGGGGACACGGTGGAGGCCATCGACAGCCTGCCCCAGACGGAGCTTTTGAAGGAGCGCAGCATGGAAATCCTCTACTGCACCGACCGGGCGGACGAGTTCCTGGCCGACAGCCTGCGCACCTATGACGGCAAGGAGTTCCGCTCCGCCGTGGACGGCGACCTGGGCTTGGAGGACGAGCCGAAGCCCCAGGAGAGCGAGAGCGACAAGGAATGCCTGGCGTTCATCAAGGAGACCTTGGGCGACCGTGTGGACGAGGTGAAGGCGTCCCAAAAGCTCAAGAGCCACCCGGTGTGCATGACCAGCGGCGACGGGCTGACCTTTGAAATGGAGAAGTATTTCCAGGCGGTGCAGCCGGAAATGGGCATGAAGGCCAAGCGCATTTTGGAAGTGAATGTGGCACACCCGGCGTTTTTGAAGCTGGAGAGCGTGCGGGCGACGGATACGGAGCTGGCGAAGAAGTACGCGGAGGTGCTGTATAACCAGGCGCTGCTCATCGCGGGCCTGCCTATCGCGGACCCGTCGGGGTATACGGATCTGGTGTGCTCGCTGTGGAGCTGAAAAGCCTGGCGAAAATTTCAAGCCTGTCATTCCGAGGGAGCGGAGCGACCGTGGGAATCCGTACCTTTATTGACAGAATCTAAGGAGAAGGACGGATTGCCACAGCCAGTGTGCGCACTGGCTTCGCAAAGACAGAGGGCGCAAACTCTGCGAGACTAAAAGTTAAGGCGGGAAGCCCAGCTTCCCGCCTTTTTGCGCTATTTATGAAAGAAATCAAATCAGCAGTAAATCGTTGATGGAGACTTGCAGGACTTTGGACAGGAAAATCAGCTCAATGTCGGTAACAAAACGCTTTCCGGCTTCGATACGCTGGATGGCATTTTTGTCGATGTCCAGCCCTGCGACTTGCAGCGCATCGGCCAAGGCCCGCTGCGACAGCCTTTGCTGCTTGCGATATTGGGCGACCTGCGGGCCGCACAGATTGTTTTTCCCGGTGGGAGTTTTGTTGATAAACATAAAATTACCCTTTTTGACATTTAGTGATTGCCTTTTCGGTAATTGTATGCTAAAATGGCCCCATAAATGACATTCGCTGAATGTCAAAATTAAGGAGGAAGATAAAATGAAGAAAATTTTCACAGTCCTACTGGCCCTGCTGCTCTGCCTGACGGCGGTTGCTTGCAGCAAGGAAAAACCATCGGACGACAAAGGTGCAGAATCCAGCACCCCGGCAAAGGAGAGCCACTGGTCGACAGAATACTATACGGACGACTTTGGCGACGAGACCGGCAAGAGCTACATTCGCGGCGTATTCGAGGGGACCTTCAGCAATAGCGCCACCAGCGGCTCTGACCTGACGGCGTGCCTGTTTTTGGACAAGGATCTGACGGGAGCTACGGGCGACCTGGATATGTTCAGGATCCGCTTGCTGGAATATGGACACAGTAAGGTCAGCTTTACCGGGTGTGACTACATGGATGTGGACATCAAGGTTAAAATCAACGGTGTTGTGACAGAGGAGACAGCGGATTACTTGTTTGAGGACAGAGGTGAGATCGTGGTTACAAAATGGAACGATGTCTATGAGGCGGTCATCAATGCGCTGAATGCAAACCAGGATATTGCGTTTGTTATCACTATAAATGGATACACCACCTGTACCTATCGCTTTGATGTGGACACCTACGGGCTGTCGAGCATTTCGCATAGCTGGAGAGCGTAAGGAAGCAACAGCATATTAGAAAAACCGGCAAACTTCGCAGGAGGTTTGCCGGTTTTTCTGTGTTGATTTTGAGGGTTTGCGCGTCGGGCTTTACGGCTTTTTCTGCTGCTTGCACCAGATGTTCATGATGGTGCGGACGGGCAGGAGCTTCACCAGGCGGACTTGCATGCGCACGGGGAGGCCCAGGATGGAGACGGTTTTGCCTTTGCGCAGGTCGGCCATGGCCTTTGTGACCACATCTCGGGATTCGTACCAGCGGTCGTAGAAGGAGACGGTGTTATCGTGGACGGCGCGGTCCATGAACTCCGTTTTCACCCAGCCGGGGCAGACGCACAGCACCTGGATGTCCCGGTTTTTCAGCTCCCGGCCCAGGGCCCGGGAGAAGCTGAGCACATAGGCCTTACTGGCGCCATACACGCTCATGTAGGGCACCGGCTGCCAGGCGGAGTTGGAGCCCAGGTTGATAATTTTGCTGCCCGGGTGCATATAGGGCAGGCTCAGGTGGCACATGGCGGTGAGGGTCCGGTCGTTCAGCTCCACGATGCCCAGCTGGGAGGGCAGATCCATCTCAGTAAAGGGGGTGAACTTGCCATATCCGGCGGCGTTGACCAGGGCCACGATCTCCGGCTGCTCTTGGGCGAGAAGGTCCTGATAGCGGCGGAAGGATTCGTCCTGGGACAGGTCCATGGCCAGGGGCACCACGGCGGCCTGCACCTGCTCCTGCAGGGCCAGGAGGCGGTCCTCCCGCCGGGCGATGACCCAGATTTCCTGGGGGTGGAGCTCTTTGTCCACGGCCAGCACAAAGTCCCGGCCCATGCCGGAGGAAGCCCCGGTGACAACGGCGATTTTTTTCATGGTGTGACCTCCTTGGGGGGGTGATTTGAAATGAAAATGAAATTATGAAGAATGAAATCGTGTTGGCGCACGGTGAAATCAAAGGCTTTGCCTTTGGTGAAATCGAGCCCTGCGGGCTCGGTGAAATGAAATCCACCCACCGCCGCAGCGATTTCACACGCCGCAAGGCGTATTTCACAGGGCGGAGCCCTATTTCACCCACCCGTGAGGGTGGATTTCGTTGAAAAAAGCACTTGCTTTCGCAAGTGCTTTTTTCATGGCAGCGGGAGAAGGATTCGAACCCTCACATACGGAGTCAGAGTCCGCTGTGCTACCTTTACACAATCCCGCTGTGTCCCGAAGAACAAAAACAATTATACAGGTTTTACGCCGTTTGTCAACAGTTTTTTTCTTCGGGGCGCAATTTTTACTGCCGGGCCTGTGAGAGGGGTCAGGCGCGCAGCAGGTCGGCGGAGGTGAAATACTTGTGCAGCGGCTTATACAGCACGGCGAACACCACCAGGCACAGCACGATGCTGGGGAGCATATAGCTGCCGTTATAGAGCAGGGAGTAGAACCAGGGGCTGGTCATGGTCAGGCCGAAGAACTCGTCGGGCATGTAGACGCCCCAGACGAAAACGCCGATGAGGTAGTGGACCAAAAAACGCAGCACGCCGCCGATGAGGGTGCCGAAATACACGCTCCACTTGCGGCGGGCCAGCAGACCCGCGCCGAAGCCCAGGGCCACGAAGGCCAGGAAGTAGTCGCAGATGATGGTGGTCCAGTCGATGGAGAACTTGTTGCCGATGAGGTAGGTGATGGCGCCGTAGACCAGGCCCGCGCCGGCGCCCCAGCCGCAGCCGTAGCGGGCGGCGAACAGGATGATGGGCAGCATCTCCAGGGTCACGGAGCCGCCGTTGGGGAACTCATAGAGCTTGATAAGGCTCAGAATTTCCGCCATGGCGATGAAAATGGCGGCTTCACAAAGCATTTTGGTTTTTGTGTTTTTCATACTATATCCTCCAATAAAAAAATTCCCGCATGGCGAGCCATGCAGGCGTCGCAATGCGGAAAATCTGTGCTCGATATGTACGCATTCCTACGCCGGCATTACCCGGATCAGGTTCGAGGGACCGGGCGGGAATACGCCCATCTCAGCCGGCTCCTGCCAGCACCCCTTGGATTGTGGCACCAATATAGCACGGTTTTTGCCGCTTGTCAAGCCCGGGATGCGGCGGGGATAAAAGGAATATTTTTGCGGCACACTATGGGTAGGAACGGGCGGTCCGGGCCGCCGAGGCAAGGAGCCCTGCAAACAAAAGTCAATAGCTGAAATGAAAAAAGTCCCGCCAAATTTGCGAGACTGAAAATGGGTGCAGCAAAACAGACTGGAGAAGAATTGCATCGCCAGCCGGGATAAAGTTGGTCGCTCGCTTAACTCTGTGTGGAACTCTGCCACGCATCGAAAGCTTCAAGGCACTCGTTCACGCGGGCATAGTAAATGCGCAGAAACTTGTTCTGTGCGGCGGTCATGTAGACGAAGTAAGGCTTGCCCGGCGGCGGGCGAGGTAGAACCCCACCCCTATGGAGTGTAACAAGTAGCGCGGTAAGCGGGGCGTCGGGGACGCCGCTCCCTACGGTGGGTTGCAAGTAGTGCGTGGGAACGGGCGACCGCGAGGGGCACCCTTACGGAGCGCAACAAGAGTCTTTGTGAAACGGGGCGTCGGGGACGCCGCCCCCTACGGACGCTTTATTGGTAGTGCGGTAGCGGCGGGCCGATGTAGGCATCGGCCCCTACGAAATGCCTTTGTAGGGGCGGGCGGCTCTGCCCGCCCGGGGTGCTTACAATATCTCCGCCGCGGTGTGCAGCACTTGGGCGGCGGCGGTTCCGGCTACGGCGCTGCCGCCTCCGCCGTTTTCTACCAGGACCACGAAGGACAGGGGCAGGGTGTCGCTGTCTACGAAGCCTGCAAACCAGCTATGGGGCGACTTGCCCTGGCCCACCTCGGCGGTGCCGGATTTGGCGCAGACGGGCAGGTCGTCGAAGCGGCTTTGGCCGTAAGTCTCCGTCACATTATTGCGCAGCATTTCGGCCAGGGTGTCGCAGGTGTCCCGGGTCCAGAGCTGCATTTTCCCGGAGGAGCCGGTGGCGCGGGTGAGGCCGGTGCCCATGGAAATGACCTTTTCCAGCAGATACGGCTCCCGGGCGCTGCCTCGTCCGGCGATGGCGCCCATCATGGTCATGAGGGCGCAGGGGTTCGCCAGGTCCTCGTACTGGCCCACGCCGGACCAGCCCACCTCGCTGTTGGCATCGGACACGGCGTAGGCCCCGGCGGCGGTGTCGATGCCGCTGACGGTGTGGCCCTCCAGCAGACCCGCGGCCCGGGCGTACTGCTGCATCGTCTCGCCGCCCAGTTCCACGGCCAGCTGGGCGAAAACACAGTTGCAGGAGTTGGCCATGGCCTCGTAAAAGTCCATGGTGCCGTGGACATAGGGGCAGGTGATGGTGTCGCCGTCGATGTCCACGCTGCCGGTGCAGCGGAAGGTGCGGCCCAGCACATCGTCCAGCTTTTCCAGGGCTGCGGCGGCGGTAACCACCTTGAAAACGGAGCCGGGGGTGAAGGTGGAGGAGAGGAAACGGTTCAGGTACACGCCATCGTAGCGGCTGTCGCCGTCCTCGATCTCCGGGGGATCGGCGGGGTCGAAGCTGGGATTGGAGACCATGCACAGGATTTCCCCGGTCTGATAATTGTATACGCCGATGGTGCCCTTGGCCCCGCCCAGGGCCTCATAGGCCGCCGCTTGCAGGCGGCTGTCCAGGGTCAGGTACACCCGACCTCCGCCGCCGTTGATGCCGGTGACCAGGTCGTAGCCCAGGAGCTGCTTTTCAAAGTTTTGCAGGGCGGAGGTGGAGATATTTCCGGCGGTGTCGCCCACGGCGTGGAGGGTGGCCCGGCGGAGTGTGACGTCGTCGCTGTATGCCCCGGTGGCGGCGTCGAATAAAATTTCGCCGTTTCTGTCAACGATTTGCCCCAAAACGGGCACGCCGCCGTTAAAGGCCCCGGCGTTGCCGGAGAAGGAGGCCCAGCGACCGCCCTGGACCGCATAGCGGACGCTGTACAGCACCAGCCCCGCCAGGAACAGCAGAAGCAATATTATAATAAGGAGTGTGCGCTGCTTTACCTGTTTCATTTGCGGTCCTCCTTTCCGAAGATGTCGTCAATGGGGATGTCCGGGCGGTCGGCGAAAAAGCCCTCTCGGGGTTGGGGCTTCGGCGCGAGAGGCGGGGCCTTTTTCTCCGGCTTCAGCTTCGGCGTGCGCAGGGCGAAGCTGGCGTTTTGCCGGGTGTCGGCGGCCTTGAGATAGGCCATGAGCCCCCAGCAGGAGATCATGCTGGACCCGCCCATGGACACAAAGGGGAAGGTGACGCCGGTGAGGGGCAGCAGGTCCACCGCGCCCAGGACATTCAGCGCCATCTGGCACACCAGCATGGCGGCGGTGGCGCAGGAGAGAATGGTGTAAAAGGAGGACCGGGCCACGGCGGCGCAGCGGAGGGTGAACACGATGGGCAGCACCAGGGCGGCCACGCAGCAAAGGGCCAGTAGGAAGCCGAACTCCTCGCCCACCACGCCGAACACTAGGTCCGTGTTGGCCGCGCCCACATATTTGAGCCAGCCCGCCTCCGGCCCCACACCGAAGAGGCCCCCGGAGGCCATGGCACTCATGGTGCGGGTCTGCTGGTAGCCCATGTCCTGGGCGTAGTCCCACACATGGCCCCAGGCGGCGAAGCGGTCGGCGATGTAGGGCTTAAAGCGCAGAATGATGCCGCAGCCGAAGGACGCTGCCGCTACCATCATGGCGATGGAGGGCAGGTCCCCGGTGCGCAGGAAAGCGATGCACAAAAAGGCCACGAAGAAGATCAGCGCCGTGCCGAAGTCGCTCATCAGCGCCAGGCACCCCACGCAGTAGGCGGAAAATAAGATGGTGAAAATCAAATTCCGCTTGGCGAACAGCCGGTCCAAAGTGGCCGCGCCCACCAGCACGAAAGCGATCTTCACCAGCTCCGAGGGCTGGAAGGAGAGGGGCCCCACGGCAATCCAGTTCTTCGCACCAAAGATCCGCTCGCCCAGCACCACATTGAATGCCAGCAGCACCCCGGCGGCGATGGCTACCGGCCAGCGGGCCTGAAGGGAGGTGTGCAGGCTCCGCAGAACCCCGCTCATGAGCAGGAACAGCACCATGCCTATGACCACCGTGCACACCAGCTTCAGCAGAGAGTCCGGGTCGTAGGCCGCCGTCACCGCCGCGCCGATGCTGATGAGCAGAAACACCAAGGCCTCCAGCTCGTAGGCCGTGCGCTGGGCCGCCCGATAGATGCCGTAGAGGCCCCAGGCCAGGGCCGCCAGGGCACCGTAGGTCAGCCCCACGGCCAGGCGGTTTTCCAGCTGGGCGGTGATGAACACCTGCAAAAACAGCAGTACCTGGAACAGGTTCAGCACCAGCAGCGTCCCCACCGGGGAGATGCGGTGGCGCTTCTGCTCCTGGGCCCGGCGGCGGGCTACCCTGGCCTCGTCCGTCTCCGTGGAGGGGAAGAAGTACAGCTCTACCCCGCCCACGGCGATGCAGTCCCCGGCCTTCACGGGGGCGCTTTCCAGCTTGCGCTCACCGTTGAGCAGCACGCCGCTGCTGCGGTTCACCGGGTACACCGTCCACTGGCCCCGGTCATTGCGGCACAGGGCTGCGTGGCACCGGGACACCGAGGGGAAGTTCACCCGCACATCGGCGCTGCGCATCCGCCCGATCATGTTCTCCCAGTGGGTCAGGTCATACCGGGCACCGTTGGAGAGGCTGAGAAAGCCCCAGACCTCCGGCTCCTCCTTCCGCCCGAATAGGGAAAGCCCGCAGCGCAGCAGCACCCACACCGCCGCCAAAAGCAGCAGCACCCGGGCCACCCACAAAACTGTGGGCAGAGCGGCGTTTAAGTTTGAGAAAAATGCAGCCATAGACAACCTCGCATTTCGCATATTAAAATAGGTATATATAATAAAGACTGCCGATAAAGTGGCAAGATTGCGATAACGGTAAGGAAGGGAGTGTGAGGGAAACCCAAGAAGGGTGTCCCTTACCATTGGAATCAATAGTTTTTGGAACTTTGAAAAAGTTTCAAAAACTCAGGTAGCGTGTCGAAAAGACTTTTTCGGCACGCTGATATCATAGCACGGTTTTGCCCAAAAGGGAAGAGCGGCGGCGTGACATTAGCGTAAGTGA
>CAVJNL010000014.1:0-31515 GCA_963650985.1 Clostridium sp. CAG:413 | reverse complement strand
AGGGACACCCTTCTTGGGTTTCCCTCACACTCCCTTCCTTACCGTTATCGAGAATCTAACCGCTTTATCGACAGTCTGAGAAAATACTTCTCAGGCTGCAAGTGTGGAATTTGTCCGTCACAGACGGACAAATTATGCGCGCAGCAGACTGCAAGCCTTTTGTCGGAAAAACCCGGAGGGTTTTTCGACAGGCTCAGGCGGGGACGATCCAAAGGGATCGTCCCCGCCTTTTCAAATAAAGTATACCTGGCAGAAATCATTCAAGAGCGTCGTGACTTTCAAACACATCCCGAATCGTTCCGGCCCGGTCAAACTCCGGCTCCGGCTCGGCGCTTCCCATCTGCATCTCCTGCCACTTGGCCTTGTCAATGAGCAATTGCCGGGGCTTGGAGCCCTCGAACGGCCCCACGATGCCCCGCTCCTCCATCTGGTCCACCAGCCGGGCGGCCCGGGAGTAGCCCAGCTTCAGCCGCCGCTGGAGCATAGACACGCTGGCCTGGCCCGTCTCCAGCACCACCTCCACAGCGGCGGGCAGCAGCTCGTCGCCGTCGTCGGAGCCGGTGGGCTCCGGGGCCGGGGCACCCTTCTTGTCCTTCTCCTGCACCACCTGCTCGATTTGGCGTATCACATCCTCGGAGTAGGCCGTCTCGCCCTTTTCCTTCACGAAGTCCACCACCCGCTCGATCTCCTCTGCGGTGATGAAGCAGCCCTGTACGCGCCGGGGCTTGCCCTCACCCAGGGGGGCGTAAAGCATGTCGCCTTTACCCACCAGCTTTTCCGCGCCGGGGGTGTCCAAAATGATTCGCGACTCCATGGATGAGGCCACGGCAAAGGCAATGCGGCTGGGGATGTTGGCCTTCATCAGGCCCGTGATGACATCGGCGGAGGGCCGCTGGGTGGCGATGACCAGGTGCATCCCGGCGGCGCGGCCCATCTGGGCCACCCGGCAGATGGAGTCCTCCACCTCCTTGGCCGCCACCAGCATCAGGTCGGCCAGCTCGTCGATGACCACCACCACCGAGGGCAACTTTTTCATCGTTTCGCCGCTCTCGTCCGGCGCAGACTGCTCCGCCAGAGCGTTGTAGGACGCCAGATCCTTCACGCCGTTTTCCGAGAAGATCTTGTAGCGCTTCATCATCTCAAACACCGCCCATTGCAGGGCCCCGGCGGCCTTTTTGGGGTCCGTGACCACGGGAATGAGCAGGTGTGGAATGCCGTTGTAGGGCGCCAGCTCCACCATTTTCGGGTCCACCATAATGAAGCGGACCTCCTCCGGGGTAGACTTATACAGCAGGCTCACAATGAGGGAGTTGGTACACACGGACTTGCCGGAGCCGGTGGTACCGGCGATAAGCACATGGGGCAGCTTGGCAATGTCGCCGATGATGCGGTTGCCGCCGATGTCCTTGCCCACGGCGAAAGCCACGGCGGACTTGTTCCCGGTGAAATCCCGGGACTCGATGACCTCCCGAATGCGCACCGGGGTCACGGCCCGGTTGGGCACCTCAATGCCCACGGCGGAAATTTTCCCCGGCACCGGGGCCACCCGGACGCTGCCCACGCCCAGGGCCAGGGCAATGTCGTCGGACAGATTTGTAATTTTCGACAGCTTCACCCCCTGGGGCTGAGCAAATTCGTACCGCGTGACGCTGGGGCCCCGCACCACCTCGCCGGGCTGGGCATCCACGCCGAAGCTGCGGAGGGTGTCGGCCAGGCGCTTGGAGTTGCTGCGCATCTCCGCCCCGGCGGCGGTAAAGTTGCCGGGCCCGCCCTGGTCCAAAAGGGTAATGGGGGGATACTGATACAGCTCCTCCGGCTCCGAAAGCTCCTGCTCGATCTGGCGGCTCACCTCCTCGGCGGCCTGCTTCAGGTCCACAGGCTCGGCGGCCTTGGCGGGCTTTTCCGGCTCCACCGAGGCGGCGGGCTCAGGTTCTGCCACCGGCTCCGGCACGGGCTCTGCCTGGGGCGGCTGGAGCACCTCGTCCGGGGTGGGGGTCTGACGGCCCGTAAAGAAGGGCTTCTTGCCGGGCTGGAGGGGGCTGTCCTCCGCCGGGACGGGCTCGTCCAGGGGGATGTCGATTTGCGCCTTGCGCCTGCGGGCAGGTGCCTTTTGGGTGGGCTTTGCAGGCTGCTCCGGCTCCGGGGCGAGGTCGCCCTCGTCCTCCTCGGCACGGCGGGCCGCCCGCTGCTGCCGGGCCTTCTCCGCCACCTGGGACGGGGTGGTGCGCAGCATCACGAACACGCACACCAGCAGCCCCGCCGCCGTCAAAATGGCGAACACGGCCTCGCTGATGTACGCCTTGCCCAGCTCCGCCAGGCCGCCGCAGACTACGCCGCCGCCCTTGAGGGTCTGGCCGTCCGCCCACAGGCCGGAGACGGTCAGTTCCTTTACCGGCCCGGCCAGGATCAGGTGCAGCAGACTGCCCCCCAGGGCCGGGGTCAGCAGGGCGCAGACCACCCGTCCGGCGGCCTTACGCTCCCGGTGCAGCAGCAGAAACAGGCCGCCGGCCAGCAGCATGACCGCCCACAGCCAGTACCCGTAGCCAAACAGGCCCGTGAGGGCGCCCCGCAGCAGCTTCAGCAGCACCGCCTGGGCGTTGAAATAGCTCACGGCCACGCACAGGGCCATCAGCAGGCACACCCCGCCGCCCACCAGCCGCGGCGCCTGGCTGGGAGCCTGGGGCGCGGAGGCCGGCTGGGGTGCGGAGCGCTTGCCGGAGCTTTTTGTGGTTTTCTTTTTGGTGGTTTGAGCCATGTCGTCTCCCGTTCTGCCGCCCGAAGCGGCGCACTTTCAGCGTGTCGAAAAAGTTTTTTCGCCCCGCTGAAAGTTTTTGAAACTTTGAGAAAGTTTCAAAAACTACTGATTTCAATGGTGAGGGACACCCCTCTTGGGTTTCCCTCACACACCCTTCCTTACCGTTGTCGTAAGCATATCACTTTATCGACTGTCTTGTATTATACCATATAAGTAATATATTTTGTGAACTTAATGCTTCACTGCGGTTAAGATCAAGGTCAGCAGACCCACCGCCCAGCAATAATAGGCGAAAAAGCCGAACTTGCCCTTGCTTGCAATCATTTTCAGCAGCCGAATGCACAGATACCCCACCACGGCGGCGGTGACGACGCCCACCAGGTACACCGGCACCTGGCTCCAGTCGATGCCCGCGTCCACGGCGTCCTTCAGGGCCAGAATGTTGGCCCCCAGCACGGCTGGGATGCTCATGAGGAAGGAAAACCGCACCGCGAACTTCCGCTCGTAGCCCACGAAGCACCCGGTGGTGATGGTCATGCCCGAGCGGGAAATGCCGGGCATGGTGGCAATAGCCTGGCCCACGCCCACAATGAGGGCCGAGAGCACCCCGGCGCTGGCCTCGGTCTTGCGCCCCTTTTTCACCCGGTCGCTGGCGAACAGCAGAAAGCCCGTGACGATGAGGGCCGCGCCGATAAACACCATGTTGCTGCTGAGCCCCTGCACCTTGTCCTTCACCGGCAGCACCGCGAACAGGGGCAGCGTCGCTACGATGATCAGCAGGATCAGCCGCCGGGCTGGGGGCACAGGGGCGGGGGTAGCGTGGCGGGCAATGTCCCGCACGCCGTAGACCAGCTCTCGGAGCATGTCTTTAATTTCGCTCCAGTAGGCCACGAACACGGCCACCAGAGTACCCAGATGCAGCAGCACATCGAAAAATTCCGGCACCACACCGGCGTCCTGCATGCCCAAAAGGTTCTGCGCAATGGCCAAATGGCCGCTGCTGGAGATGGGAAGAAACTCGGCCAGACCCTGTATCAGGCCCAGCAAAAAGGATGAAAAGAATGACATAAACGATGATCTCCTATCAAAAAGTGATAATAAAATGTATAATCGTGTCGAATTATTACCTTTCGTATTGGCTTTTTCTCTGTCGGGTAATCATTATATCACACTTTGCCGCAGATTACCACACTTTCTCTTGCAACACAAAAATGTCACCCCGCGCCCCCGGCGCGTATGTTCACAAAAAAGCCTTGATTTGCATAGGCGACAGTGCTATAATTTTTCATATTTAAGTGCCATCGAATGACAAGGGCAAACACGCCTGCCAGCGCGCCTTTACGGTGCTTTTTGTCCTTCTCACCTTGGCGGGCGTCAGCCCGCCTGCGGCTCAAAAGCCAAAAATCCCTCGCGAATCCATCGCTGGCAGGTGCGAAGCAGTTTTGTCGCGCAGAAATGTGTCCAGACAAGGAAAGACCCGCAGGGAATACTTGCCGTATTTCCAAGGGGCTCCACGCGGTATGGGCGCATTTCTGCCCGTCAAAACCGTGTCTGCCCTTGTTATTCGATGGCAACAATACCACATTATGCCCTTTTGGGGCGTGTGGTCGGGAAAGAGGAATATTTCGTGGCTTTTCGCGAGCAAAACGGACGGAAACCTCTGGAAAAACGGGCTTGGCTGTCGTCGCCCACCATGCACGGCCCGGAGCTGCAATATATGACAGAGGCTTTTGAAAGCAACTGGATGAGCCCCGTGGGCGAGAACATCGACGAAGTGGAACGCCGGCTTGCCGAGAGGATCGGCTGCGGCCATGCGGTGGCCCTGTCCTCCGGCACGGCGGCGCTGCACCTGGCGGTGAAGCTGGCAGGCGTGCAGCCAGGCGACCGGGTGCTGGTCAGCGACCTGACCTTCGCCGCCACGGCCAACGCCGCCATCTACGAGGGCGGAGAGCCCGTGTTCATCGATGCCGAGGGCGACACCTGGAACATGGACCCGACGGCCCTGGAAAAAGCGTTTGATCTGTACCCCGACGCAAAAGTGGTGGTCCTCGCCAACCTCTATGGCACCCCCGGTAAAGTGGACGAGCTGTGCGCCATCGCCCACCGCCACGGCACGGTGGTCATCGAGGACGCGGCGGAGTCCCTGGGCGCTACCTACGAGGGACGCCAGACCGGCACCTTCGGCGATATAGCTGCCATCAGCTTCAACGGAAATAAGATCATCACCGGCTCCTGCGGCGGCGCGCTGCTGACGGGCAGCAAAGAAGCCGCCGACCGTGCACGCAAGTGGTCCACCCAGGCCCGGGAAAATGCCGCCTGGTATCAGCACGAGGAGCTGGGCTACAACTACCGCATGAGCAATGTGGCGGCGGGCGTAGTCCGGGGCCAACTCCCGTATTTGGAGGAGCACATCGCCCAAAAGAAAGCCATTTACGAGCGCTACCGGGAGGGATTCAAAGACCTGCCCGTGTCCATGAATCCCTACGACGAGGAGAGGGCCCAGCCCAACTTCTGGCTCTCCTGCCTGCTCGTTGACGAAGACGCCATGTGTCCCCAGGAGCGGGTTGACCTGGTGGCCCGCTATGAAAGCCAAATCGGCAAAAGCTGCCCCACGGAGATCATCGAGGCCCTGGCCCGCTACAACGCAGAGCCCCGCCCCATCTGGAAGCCCATGCACCTCCAACCCCTCTTCAAGGGCAGACCCTTCGTCTCCGCCCATCCCGGCGCGGATGTAGGCGCAGACATTTTCCGTCGGGGCCTGTGCCTCCCCAGCGACAATAAGCTCACCCCAGCCCAGCAGGACCAGATCATCGAGATCGTCCGGGCCTGCTTCGCGTGATATACATATATAAATATAATTTTTATCGGCCATAGACCGGAAAAGAGGTTTGTTTTTATGCGTAAAATACCCTTCAGCCCCCCGGATATAACGGAGGCGGAAATTCAGGAGGTTTGCGAGGCCCTGCGCTCCGGCTGGATCACCACCGGGCCCAAGACCAAGGAATTTGAGCGTCAGGTGGCCGCTTTCTGCGGCACGGATAAGGCCGTGTGCCTCAACTCCGCCACCGCCTGCCTGGAGATGACCCTGCGCATCCTGGGCATCGGCCCCGGGGACGAGGTCATCACTTCGGCTTATACCTACACCGCCTCCGCCAGCCCCGTGTGCCATGTGGGCGCCAAGCTGGTGCTGGTAGACACCCTCCCCGGCTCCTACGAGATGGACCCGGCGAAGCTCTCCGCCGCCATCACCGAGCGCACCAAGGCCGTGATCCCCGTGGACATTGCCGGCATCCTGGCCGACTACGACACTATTTATTCCATCGTGGAGGATAAGAAATCCCTGTTCACCCCCGAGAGCGACCTGCAAAAGAAAATCGGCCGTGTGGCCGTGGTGGCCGACGGCGCCCACAGCTTCGGCGCAGAGCGCCACGGCAAGCGCTCCGGCTGCTTCGCGGACTTCACCACCTTCTCCTTCCACGCGGTGAAGAACCTCACCACCGCCGAGGGCGGCGCCGCCACCTGGAACCCCGCCCTGGGCCTGGACGACGAGGCCATTTATAAGCAGTACATGCTCCTGAGCCTCCACGGCCAGAGCAAGGACGCCTTGGCGAAAACCAAGCCCGGCGCCTGGGAATATGACATCGTGGCCCCCCTCTATAAGTGCAACATGACGGACATCATGGCGGGCATCGGCCTGGCCCAGATAAAGCGCTACCCAGGCCTGCTTGAAAAGCGCTACGCCCTGGTGCGGCTTTATAACGAGCTGCTCTCCGGCTGCGGCGTGGAGCACGCCCCCCACTTTAGGGAGGACGAAACATCCAGTTGCCACCTGTACCTGGCCCGTCTCACGGGCAAGACCATGGCCCAGCGCAACGCCATCATCGAGAAAATGGCCCAGCAGGGCGTGGCCACCAATGTCCACTATAAGCCCCTGCCCCTGCTGACGGCCTATAAGGACCTGGGCTTTGACATCAAGGACTATTCCAATGCCCGCGCCCAGTTTGAAAATGAAATTACCCTGCCCCTGTACTCCACCCTCACGGAGGAGGATGTGCGCTACATCTGCGATACGCTGAAAGCGTGCCTGTAAGGCAGGCGGAAGGAAACGGAATGTATGGACAAGCATAATGACGCACCCGGGCAGCCTTTCACGCCCGTCACGCCCCCCTCGGCGGGTACCATGGCCTGCAAGCGGGCCTTTGACATCGTGTGCTCCTTTTTGGGGCTGGCGGTGCTGAGCCCGCTACTGCTGGTGGTTTCGGTGCTGGTGGCGGCCACCTCTCCCGGCGGCGTGTTTTTCCGCCAGGAACGCATCGGCAAAGACGGCAAGCCCTTCCGCATTTTCAAGTTCCGCTCCATGCGAAAAGACAACGCGGGCCTGAAGATCACCACCGGCAACGACAGCCGCATCACCCCCGTGGGCCGCTTCCTGCGCAAGAGCAAGATCGACGAGCTGCCCCAGCTTATCAATGTCCTGCTGGGGGACATGAGCTTCGTAGGCCCCCGGCCGGAGGTGGCGGACTATGTAGACCTCTACACCCCCTACCAGCGCCAGGTGCTGCTGGTGCGCCCGGGCATCACGGGCCTGGCCTCCATCCGCTTCCGCAATGAAAACGACCTGCTCACCGCCAGCGCCGACCCCAACCGCACCTACATCGAGGAGATCATGCCCAAAAAGATCGACCTGGACCTGGAATACATTCCCCACGCCTCAGTCTTCTACGACATCAAGCTGATCTTCCAGACCTTCGCAGCGGTGATAAAGGAGTAAAGAGGAGCTTTATGAAAATTTGGCTGATCAACCACTACGCGGTGCCGCCCCAGTATTACCCCCTGGCCCGGCAGAACTATTTCGCAAAAAATCTCATGCGCCTGGGCCACGAGGTGACCATCTTCGCCGCCAGCACCGTACACAATTCCGATAAAAACCTCATCGAGGACGACACCCCCTACCGGGAGGATGTGGTGGACGGGATCCACTATGTGCTCATCCGCTGCAAGGGCTATCACGGCAACGGCGTCTCCCGCATCCTCAATATGCTGGAGTTTGCCCGGAAGCTGCCCTCCGTGTGCGATAAATACCCCCGCCCCGACGCCATTGTAGCCACCTCCATGCCCCCCATGTCCTGCGCGGCGGGCATCAAGCTGGCCCGCAAATACGGCTGCCGCGGCATCGCGGAGATCGCCGACCTCTGGCCCGAGAGCATCATCGCCTACGGCATCGCAGGCCCCCACAACCCCGCCGTCCTCTGGCTGCGCCGCCTGGAAAAGTGGATCTACACCAAGTCCGATGCCGTGGTGTTCACCATGGAGGGCGCTTACGACTATATCAAAGAGCAGCACTGGGAAAAGGAAGTCCCCCGGAGTAAAGTATACTATATCAATAACGGGGTAGACCTGGAGCTGTTTGATTACAACAAGGAGCATTTCCGGGTGGAGGACAAGGACCTGGATGACCCTGCGATCTTCAAGGTGATTTACAGCGGCTCCATCCGCAAGGTTAACGGCCTGGGCCTGCTGCTGGACGCGGCCAAGGAGGTCAAGGACCCCCGCGTGCGCTTCCTCATCTGGGGCGACGGCGACGAACGGCCCATGCTGGAGCAGCGCGTAAAAGACGAAAACATCGGCAATGTAGTTTTCAAGGGCCAAGTGGAGAAGAAGTTCGTCCCCTCCATCGTCAGCCGGGCGGATGTGAACATTGCGCACTGCATCAGCACGCCGGTGGATCGGTACGGAATCAGTTTTAATAAAATGTTTGAGTATTTTGCTGCCGGAAAAATCGTGCTGTCTGATTTCCCCACGGAGTATAATCCGGCGCTGCAGTGCCATGCGGGCATTACCGTAGAGGACGCCTCCCCCCAGAATATTGCCGGGGCCATCGAGCATTTGGCCGCTTTACCCGAGCAGGAAAGACTGCTTTACGAACAGAACAGCCGTGCGGCGGCCCATAAGTATGATTTTAAGAATTTGACAGACGAACTGCTGAAAGTGATCCAGTCTATTTCGGAGAAAATAAGTCAATAAAAAATCAAGTGCGTAAGGAAATGAGGTCGATTTTATGAAGTTAAGCACGCTGCTGCCGGAGCTTCTGCCGCAGTATGATTTTAAGCTGGAAAATGAACAGGAATTTTCTACCCTGGGACTGGTCGTGTCGGAAATAGACAAGCCTTTTTGCACCTTTGTGGATACCGAGCGTGCGCTGAAGGACCTGCACGACGGCATCACCATGGTCATCACAACCCCGGAGATCGCCCCCAAGCTGGTGAAGCAGGGGCGGGGCGTGTGCATCACGGCCCAGCCCCGGGTGCTGTTTTTCCGGCTGCACAACGCTTTGGGCCGGCATGGAGAGTATGCCAGACCCCGCCATGCCACAAAGATCGGGAAAAACTGCTCCATCAGCCCCCTGGCGGTCATATCCCAGGAAAATGTGACCATTGGAGACAATGTGGTGATCGAAGAATTCGCCGTGATCCGCGACAATGTGACCATAGGCGATAACTGTGTGATCCATGCAGGCGTAAAAATCGGCTTTAATGACTTTGAATATAAGAAAGAAAATGGAAAGCTGTTTACGGCGGCACATTACGGCGGCGTGATCCTGGGCGAGGATGTGGAGCTGCATCCTAATACCTGCGTCAATAAAGCGCTTTATCCCTGGGATAATACGATTATCGGCGACCGCTGCAAGATAGACATGCTGGTGCAGGTCTCCCACGGCGTGAAGGTGGGACGGGATACGATGATCGTGGGCCTTTCCGGCATCGGCGGACGCACGGAGATCGGCGAGAACAGCTGGATCGGCTACGGCTGCATCATCCGCAACGGCGTGCATATCGGAAACAATGCCCGGGCCAATATGGGTGCGGTGGTCTCCCGGGATGTGCCGGATGGCCAAGCCGTTACCGGGAACTTCGCCATCGACCACGATATTTTCATGGAAAATTTGAAACGCGCGGCAAAGCCGACGAAAGAAAGGAATGAATGACTCTATGCAATTTATTGACCTGAAAGCCCAATACGTGGCCCTGAAAGACGAGATCAATGCCAACATCCAGTCTGTGCTGGACTCCGCCCAGTTCATCGGCGGTCCCCAGGTGAAGGAGCTGGAGAAGGAGCTGGCGGACTTCGTGGGCCGCAAGCACTGCATCACCTGCGCCAACGGCACCGACGCCCTGCAGATTGCCTTCATGGTGGCCGGTGTGGGGGAGGGCGACGCCGTGTTCTGCCCGGACATGACCTTCATCTCCTCCACGGAGCCGGCTAAGATGTTCGGCGCCACCTCCGTGTTCTGCGACATCACGGCTGACACCTATACCCTCTGCCCCGAGAGTTTGGAAAAGCAGATAAAGGCCGTCCTGGCCGAGGGCAAGCTCAAGCCCAAGGCCGTGGTGGCCGTGGACATTTTGGGCAACCCCTGCGACTATGACACCATCGCCCCCCTCTGCGAGAAGTACGGCCTCATTCTCATTGAGGATGCCGCCCAGGCCTTCGGCGCGTCCAACCAGGGCCGCAAGTGCTGCTCCTTCGGCTACATCGCCACCACCTCGTTCTTCCCGGCCAAGCCCCTGGGCTGCTACGGCGACGGCGGCGCCATCTTCACCGACGACGACGCGGCGGCAGACATCATCCGCTCCCTGTGCGTCCACGGCAAGGGCCCCGGCGGCAAGTATGATAACATCCGCGTGGGCATGAACTCCCGGCTGGACACTGTCCAGGCGGCCATTCTGCTGCCCAAGCTGAAAGCTCTGCGCGACTACGAGATTGACCGCCGCCAGGTGGTGGCAGGCCGCTATAACGCCGCGTTCAGCAAGAATTTTACCACCCCCTTCGTGGCAGACGGCTGCGTCTCCGCCTGGGCTCAGTACGCCATTTTGGCTAAGGATACCCAGACCCGGGACAAGGTCATTGCCCACCTGAAGGAGAAGGACATCCCCAACATGGTCTACTATCCCACCCCCCAGCACGCCCTGCCCGTGTTCAAGGCCGAGCCCCACTACGGCGAGACCTATAAAAACGCCAATGACTACTGCGCTCGCACCCTGTCTCTGCCCATGCACCCCTACATGGACGAGTCCGAGCAGCAGCAGGTCATCGACGCGGTACTGGAGGCACTGTGATGGAAAAGGACTATTTCCTACACCCCTCCAGCTTCGTGGATGATGATGTGGAGATCGGTGAGGGCACAAAGATCTGGCACTTCTGCCACATTCAAAAGGGTGCCCGCATCGGCAAGCGCTGCTCCCTGGGGCAGAATGTCAATGTCAGCAACCATGTGAAGGTAGGCGACGGCTGCAAGCTGCAAAACAATGTCTCCCTCTACGAGGGCGTGGAGCTGGAGGACTATGTGTTCTGCGGCCCCTCCTGCGTGTTCACCAACGACCTGACCCCCCGGGCCAAATACCCCAAGGGCAGCGCCGGGTATAAAAAGACCCTTTTGCGGGAGGGGGCATCCATCGGTGCCAACGCCACCATCATCTGCGGCCATACTGTGGGCCGCTGGGCTCTAGTGGGTGCAGGGGCAGTGGTGACGGACGATGTGCCCGACCACGCCCTGATGCTGGGCGTACCGGCCCGGCTCTACGGCTGGGTCTGTGAGTGCGGCGCACTGCTGCACTTCGAGGGCGAAAAAGCCACCTGCACCGCCTGTGGTAGGACATACGAGATAAAAGCAGAAAACAAAGTAGAGGAGTGTAAATAAAGACATGAAATTCGACACCATTTACGACGGCCTTATTCAGGGCACCGAGAAGCTGGCCCTGGTGGGCCTGGGCTATGTGGGCATGCCCATTGCCGTGGAGTTTGCCAAGCACATCTCCGTCATCGGCTTCGACATCAACGAAAAGCGCGTGCAGGAGTACGCGAGTGGTATCGACGCCACCAACGAGGTGGGCGAGGCCATCAAGAACACCACCGTGGACTTCACCTCCGACCCCAAGCGTTTGCAAGAGGCCAAGTTCATCGTGGTGGCCGTGCCCACTCCCGTGAACCCCGATACCACCCCGGACCTGCGCCCGGTGGAGGGTGCCTCCCGCACCGTGGGCCAGAACCTGACCCCCGGCGCCATCGTGGTCTTTGAGTCCACGGTGTACCCCGGCGTCACCGAGGATATATGCGTGCCCATCATCGAGAAGGAGTCCGGCCTCAAGTGCGGCGTGGACTGGAAGATCGGCTACAGCCCCGAGCGCATCAACCCCGGCGACCGTGTCCACACCCTCACCAACATCCGCAAGATCGTCTCCGGCATGGACGAGGAGTCCGCCCGTGAAATTAAGAAGGTCTACGACATCGTCATCAAGGCCGGCACCTTCCCCGTGTCCACCATCAAGACCGCCGAGGCCGTGAAGGTGGTGGAGAACAGCCAGCGCGACATCAACATCGCCTTCATGAACGAGGTCGCCATGATCTGCGACCGCATGGGCATCGACACCGACGAGGTCCTGGCGGGCATGAACACCAAGTGGAACGCCCTAGGCTTCAAGCCGGGCCTGGTGGGCGGCCACTGCATCGGCGTGGACCCCTACTACCTGACCAACGCCGCCGAGGCCCTGGGCTATCACAGCCAGATCATTCTCAATGGCCGCAAGGTCAACGACAGCATGGGCGGCTTCGTGGCCGACGCCGCCATCAAGCAGATGATCGAGGCGGGCATGGCCCCCAAGAAGGCCACCGTGGTCATCCTGGGCATCACCTTCAAGGAGAACTGCCCCGACACCCGCAACAGCAAGGTGGTGGACATCATCAACCGCCTGAAGGAGTACGACATCCAGCCCATAGTCACCGACCCCTGGGCCGACGCCGCCGTGGCCCAGCACGAGTACGGCGTGACCCTGACGGACTTTGATAAGATCCCCCAGGCCGACTGCGTCATCGTGGCCGTGGGCCATAACGAGTTCCGATCCATGTCCATGATGCAGCTGAAGAGCCTCTTCAAGAGCGACCTGCCCGACAGCGAAAAGGTCCTCATCGATGTCAAGAGCCTCTACCGCATGGACGAGCTGAAAGCCTCCGGCCTGCGCTTCTGGAGACTGTAATGCCATGTGGCACCTGCGGCAATGTATGCAGGAGCAGCTGCAATCATAAGGAGTTTATCACATGATAAAAGTATGTCACATGACCAGTGCACACGAGGAGGAGGATATCCGCATCTTCCATAAGGAATGCATTTCACTGGCGAGAGCCGGATATGAAGTATATCTGGTGGAGCGGGGAGATAGCTATGACAAAAACGGCGTGCACATCGTGGGCGTGGGCAAGATCCCTGCCAGCCGCCTCAAACGCATGACACAGGGCGCGAAAACGGTGTATCGGGCGGCCAAGGCTTTGGACGCGGATATTTACCATTTTCACGACCCGGAGCTTCTTCCCTATGGACTGAAGCTAAAAAAAGAAGGCAAGAAAGTTGTTTTTGACAGCCACGAAATGTACACAGAGCAGATTCGGGAGAAGCCATACCTACCCCACTGGCTTGCAAAGCTGATTTCCTGCGCCTATGAGAGTTATGAGCGCCGCGTTCTCGGGCATATTGATGGGTTGGTTTACACCTGCCTAAAGGACGGCATCCATCCATTTGCTGGAAAGTGTCGGCATATTACAACCATTGACAATACGCCTATACTCGGAGAGCTGTATGACCAATATGATCCTTCAGCGCAGAAGGAGGCCCGCAGTGTTGTATATGTGGGCGGTTTATCCTATGCCCGGGGCATTACGCATTTGATTGCTGCGGCAGCAAAAGCGGACTGCACACTTTATTTGGCTGGCATGTTCGACTCGGAAGAATATCGCCGCTCTGTTGAGGCTCTGCCTGAATATTCTTGCGTGAAATATTTAGGCCTGCTTGGCAGGGAGCAGGTCGTCGCATTGCTGCAGCGCTGCTACATCGGCGCAGCTACGCTCTTGAATATAGGGCAGTATAATCAGGATGATAATTTGGCTACCAAGGTCTATGAGTATATGTCGCTGGGAGTTCCTGTGCTTTTGTCGCGTTCTGCTTATAATGAACGGGTAATGAATAAGCATCATTTTGGCCTCTGTGTAGAGCCGGATAATGTAGACGAGATTGCTGCCGCCATTGGCTATCTTTTGGACCATCCCGACGAAGCCCGCCAGATGGGCGAAAACGGTCGCCGCGCCGTGCAGGAGGAATTCAATTGGAGCGTAGAGGAAAAAAAGCTTTTGGCCCTGTATGAGGATATTTTGAACGAAAAATAAAAGGGAGAGTTGTAATTATGAAATACGCACTCATCGGCTGTGGCCGCATCGCCGTGAACCACATGAAAGCCGCCGTCAACAACAAGCTGGAGATTGTCGCCGTGTGCGATGTTCTCCCGGAGAAAATGGAGGCCCTGCTTGCCAAGTACGACCTGCAAAACGACCCCTCCATCAAGCGCTACACCGACTATAAGCAGATGCTGGCGGAAAACGACATCACCCTGGCCTCCATCGCCACCGAGAGCGGCATCCACGCCGAGATCGCCCTCTACTGCATCGACCACGGCATCAATGTCATCATCGAGAAGCCCATGGCTATGAACATGGACGATGCCGAGGAGATCGTCCGCCGCAGCGAAGAAAAGCATGTGAAGGTGGCCGCCTGCCACCAAAACCGCTTCAATGTAGCCATCCAGCAGATGCGCAAGGCCCTGGAGTCCGGCCGCTTCGGCAAGATCTCCCACGGCTCCATCCATGTCCGCTGGAACCGCGACCGCAGCTACTACGACCAGGCTTCCTGGCGCGGCACCTGGGCCCAGGACGGCGGCTGCCTCATGAACCAGTGCATCCACGGCATCGACCTGCTGCGCTGGATGATGGGCGACGAGGTGGACGAGGTCTACGGCGTCACCAAGCAGCAGTTCCATGATTACCTGGAGTGCGAGGACATCGGCATGGCCGTGGTGAAGTTCAAGAACGGCTCCGTGGGCACCATCGAGGGCACCACCAATGTCTACCCCAAGAACCTGGAGGAGACCCTCTACCTCTTCGGCGAGACCGGCACCGTGAAGATCGGCGGCACCTCCACCAATAATATTGATGTCTGGAGCTTTGCCGACGAGACCGAGGACGACCAGAAGAATAAAGGCCTCCAGGAGGCAACCTCCAATGTCTACGGCAACGGCCACACCAGCCTCTTTGCCGACATGATGGACGCCATCCAGCACGACCGCAAGCCCTATGTAGATGCCGTGGCGGGCCGCAACGCCCTGGAAATGATTTTGGCCATCTACCAGTCCGCCGCCACCGGCAAGCCCGTAAAGCTGCCCCTAAAGCATGTAGCCAGCACGGATTTCACCGGCCGGTTTGATAAGTAAATAATAGAGATAATACCCAAGGACTGAAGGAGAAAATACATGGTGGAAACTATGAACATGAAAGAGCTCTTTGCACTGCTGGTTCGCCATTGCCGTGCAGTTTTGCTCACCGCGCTGATATTTGCCGTGCTGCTGGGTGGCGTACAGGCTTTCCGCACTTCCTGGAACGCTGCTAATGATGACAACTTGACGACGGATGAAGAAATCACCTCGCAGTATACGGAACTGTCGGCGATGAAGCAGCAGCTGGCTACCACAAAGGCGCAATTGGCGTCCTTGCAGGAATATGTTGCCCATGCACCGCTGATGGACATTGATGCCTACCATGTATATACCACAACCATGCTTATCAGCCTGACGCCGGCGGAGAATGCCGCCGGATCTTCAGCTTCGCCGGATTATTCTGATGGCGCCGTTTGCGCGGCGTGGCTCACAGGAACCGATATGCAAAAGCTGGCCGCAGGCACTTCGTTTGCCGCAATAGAAAGCCAGTATTTGCAGGACTTGTTTACCGCCACACCTTTGTCCGGCAGTGTGTTGAGCCTGTGCACATACAGCACATCGCAGGAACAGTCTGAAGAGCTGGCCGACCTGCTCTATCAGGGCCTGCGGCAGCAGTTTTCCGGTGAAATCCGTGCAATGCCTACGATAAATGCGGTCCTGTCCTCCGACACTCTTTGCGAAACAAATACGGAAATCGCAGATAAACAGGACAAGGTCTACAAGGAACTGACCACCGCGAAGGAAAGCCTGACAACGCTATCCTCTAAGGTGCAATCGCAGGAATTAGCACTCCCTCATGATAGCGAGACTTCCTCGCCTGTAAAGAGTGGGGTGAAATACGCGATTTTGGGTTTTGCTATGGGTGTTATACTGGCATGCCTGTGGATCCTTCTAAAGGCCGTGTTCTCTGGCCGCGTTGAAACCGCCTCTCAACTGGAGTCTATTGGCGACGCTCCCTATTGGGGCACATTGGTAGTACCTGCTCGGAAAGCAGACCGCTGGGCTGACTCCATTTTGGGCGAAACCATTTGGACAGACCAAAATGCAGCCATTGAGTGTATGGCTGACCGAGTCGCGGCTTGTGACTCCGCCTCTGCGGGGATTACAATTATATCCTCTCTGCCGGATCAGCCGGATGGATTGTCTGCCTTTGTTGCGGCCCTAAAGACTAAAAACTATGCGGCTTCCGTCATTATGAATGCGGCGTCCGCCCCTGCAATATTCAGCCATCTAAAGGAAGACGGTGTGATCCTGCTGGCTGAACGCCGCAGTATGACCCGTATGGAGCGGCTGGGGGTCACGCATACGCTGCTGCGCTCTTTTTCCCGCAAGGCAGATGGTGCATTCTTTTTCTGAACGATAAAAGAGGTAGATGGAGATAAACAGATATGAAGATCGCAAAGTTGTGCATCAATACATGGGCATACGCCAGCCGGGACAAGCGCGAGTTATCTGCCTGCCAGGAATTGGGCGCAGAGGTTGAGGTTTTCGCCAAGGGAGAGCATACGGGGACAAAAGAAGTGGTAGATGGTTTCCCTGTCACCCGTATTTCCACGCGCCCATTGGGTGAAAAGGTCCCCAACAGCCTCAACCGCATGGCCTCCGTGTTTACTTGGGCTTCTTATATGCGCAGGCAAAATGATATTGATGTAATCTCTGCGTATGACCTGATCGCCCTTTTCATCGCTTGGCTGTCCAATATAGGCAAGAGGAACAAGGCTACATTGGTCTATGATTCTCATGAGTTTGAGCTGGGCCGCGCCAGACAGCGCAGTGCAGTGACTATTTGGTGTATCTGTCATTTGGAGCGTTTTCTGATGAAGCGCTGCGCATTTTCCATTATGGTCAATGACGATATAGCCGACGAGGTACAGCGGATCCATCACCTGAAAAAGCGGCCCATTGTGGCGCGTAATATCCCCCAATACTGGCCGCTGGATGCCGCTCATACGGCGCAGGTTCGCCAAAGCTTTCTTGCGCAGCTGGGCCTTTCGGATTCGTCCTTTCTTGTCATGTATCACGGCGGCGTTATGGAAGATCGCGGTATTGAGCAGATGCTGGAGGCTATAGCCCGGCTGCCGCAGGATGTTGCTGCCATCATTTTGGGGAACGCCCAGACCTCCTATCCGGATCAGCTGCACGCCCTTTGCAAAAAGCTGAACATTGAAAACCGTGTGCTGTTTCATCAGGCTGTTCCCTATGAGGATCTGCGCCATTATGTCAGTGCCTCCAATGTGGGGCTGGTGACCGTTCTGTCAACCTATCAGAGCTATTACATGATGCTTCCCAATAAGTTCTTTGAGAACATTCAAAGCATGAACCCTGTTATTGTCAGTGATTTCCCTACCATCGGCAAAATTGTAGACAAATATGGGATTGGTCTGAAAGTGGACCCTGCTGATCCAAAGGCGATTGCGGATGCCATCCTGCGTATGCGGGATGACCGGGTGTTCTATGCTGCGTGTAAAGAGCACTTAAAAACCGCCAAGGAAGAGCTCTGTTGGGAGCGGGAAAAGCAGGTGCTTATGAATGCCTATAGGGAGATTTTGTGATGCAGAAGACTGTATTTGAGCGGGAAGCTGGATACAAAACTTCGGTGATATTGTTTGCCTGTGCATTACTGTTTAAGGTTGCACTGGACCTAAGTTTTTGTAAATTCCTGGTAGGTGCCGGATATGTTTACAAATTCACGCTGCATTTTGATCCGCTGCGGTATGCAATGGGGCTGATTTGGTGCGTGATATTATTCTGGGGTATCGACCATACGACAAAAAAAGCATCAACTTTCCTCTTGGCTTTGGTATACTTGCTGCAAATTATTCCAATCACAACGATTTACAGCCTGGAAGGCGGCGACCATGTATATTACCACAGCGTCTGTTTGACCTTTTTAGCGTGTGAATTGACGGTTCGTTTTTTCCCGGTTGCCACGCATTTTCAGCGTAATCGAGTGGTATCAAATATTATGATGGTCGGTTTTGCCTTGGCCTCGGCTTTACTGATAGTAAACATTATATGGAATAATGGTCTGCCATCTCTAACGGCGCTGAACATTTACAAAGTGTATGAGATGCGTGCCGCTGGCACCTTTCAAATTAGCAAATACATGGGGTATATACTGGCCTGGGTCACCAAAGTGTTTTTACCGATGTTTATAGCTTTATTGCTTTTGAAAAAGCACTGGCTGTATGCGCTGGCATTGTGTGGCGCTCAGTTTTTGATATACCTTTATACAGGCCACAAAACATATCTTTTTGTTATTCCGCTAATTGTTGTTTTTGCACCGTGGAGCAAAAGAAAACACTTTTATAGAGAATTTTTTGTGTGCTTTTGTATAGGCTTTTCGTTGCTGATTCTTTTGAATTGGATCTCTCCAATTTTTAGAGGGGTGATTTCGTCTGCTTATGATCTGTTTTGCCGCCGCACTATGCTTCTTTCTGCTCAGAATAAGTTTGTGTACTATGATTATTTTAGCACACGGCCTAAGCTGGGCATCTCAGGGATTTTTCCGCGCTGGCTCTTAAACATTTCAGACCCTCTGCAAGGAGTGGATTATGGGTATGATATTTCAGCGATTTACTACAACAGACCGCTAATGAATTCCAACACAGGATTTTTTGCTGAAGGCTATATGCGTTTTGGACATATAGGGACTTTGCTGGTCTTGGAGTTCTTTGCACTTCTGCTGCGTATGGTTGATAGCTTTCAAACGCGGGCAAGCTATGCTATGGCGGTGAGTGTATTTTTATATCCCGTATTTGGCTTAGCTGATGGACATATTCTAAGCAGTCTTGTGCTTGGCCCGTGGATGATTCTTGTACTTTTAATGTTGCTCTATCAGGGGCCTGGAAAACGGAAGGAGCTTCTCCTTGAAACTGCGTGAAACAATTCGAAATCTCATTGCCCGCGTCCGTGCCAGCGGCTTTCTCAAGAGTGTGCTTACCCTCTCCTCCGGCGCGGTGGTGGGCCAGGCCATCAACTTTTTCGGCATGCCGGTGGTGGGCCGGGTCTATACCCCGGCGGCCATGGGTGACTACACGGTCATCACCACCAATGCCGGCGTGATCAGTTCCATTGCCTGCCTTGGCATGATGACGGTTTTCCTCCTGCCTGAGAAGGACGAGGAAGCTAGAGGCCTCAGTCGTCTCGTGCTTTTCGCTACACTCTTGATTACAACAGTGGCTGTGCTGGGACTTTGGCTGGTTTCCCCGTTTTGGCGCATTTTCTCTACAGAGGAAACCCCCTATTCCCTTGCGCTTGGCGTGTTGTGGCTGTATATCGTCTGTAACACTGTCAGCAATATTTGCTATGCCTATGCCAACCGGCAAAGTCTCTATCGCGTTCTTTTTTGGAACCCCGTACTGTATTCCGGCTCAAATGTGGTACTCAGCATCCTTTTTGGCGTATTGAATTGGGGCTTTTTGGGTTACACACTGGCTTCTATATTGGCATTTGTAGTTAATATCGCGCATTTGATGCTCCACGGAAACGCTTTTAAGCGGATTTTGGAATCGGATTGCCGTCCCCTACCGCTGCTGCGCAAATATCGGCGCTTTCCCATATACCAAATGCCTGCAAATTTAATATCCTCGTTAGGAACGCAGATTCCTGTGCAGATGATGGAGCGTTTTTACTCCTCTACCGCACTGGGAATGTATTCTATGGCGTTAAAGGTTTTGTCTCTACCCACCACGCTGCTGGCCACGCCGGTAAATCGGGTGTATTTTCAGGAGGCCAGTCAGCGCTATAACCGTGGGGAGGATATAGGGGAATTTTCCTTCAACATCCTCAAGGCGAATATCAAGATCGCCATGATCCCCATAGCCATCCTCATCATCTTCGGCGAGTGGATCTTCGCCCTGTTCTTAGGCGAGCAGTGGCGCGAAGCCGGCACCTATGCGGCTATCATCAGCGTATACCAGTTGATGCTCTTCTGCTCAAGCTGCCTATCCGGCGACTTTACCATCATCGGCAAAAACAATTGGAATCTGATTTCCTCTGTGGCCACCTTGGTTCTCACCGGCATCGTCTATGTTATTTGGATCTGTGTCCCGAGCCTTC
Organism: Clostridium sp. CAG:413; assembly: GCA_963650985.1. Classification (GTDB taxonomy): domain Bacteria; phylum Bacillota; class Clostridia; order Oscillospirales; family Oscillospiraceae; genus Vescimonas. The sequence continues at coordinate 11,388 of CAVJNL010000014.1, read as the reverse complement.
CAGTCTACGCCTTCCTTGTGGTCATTTCCCTGCTGCTCTCCCTGCGGATCATGGGCGCGCAGATGCTGTTTTTCTGGTTCGTGCATTTCCCCATCCGCAGATATGTGCTGCTTATTCTCAGCAATGTTGCGATCCCCTGTGCCGCATCCTATGTGGTCTATGGCCTGCTGCATTAAATCGAGGTGTTTTTATGAATAAAAAAATTTTTCAGGATGTGATCCCAGTGGTGATCGGGAGTTCTTATAATGCCTACGGCGTTTTGCGCAGCTTCTATGAGCGGGGCATTAAGTCCATTCTTGTGACGCCTGAAGCCGGGCGCTGCTTTGTGGAGTATTCCAAATACTGCGGCCGCTGCGTGCATTGTGCAGATCCCAACTGGGAGCCGGAGCAGTATATCGCCGACCTCCTAGCTCTAGGCAAATCCCTGGTCCCCCACCGGGGAATGTTTTTCCCTACCCACGACGAGCAGATTTTTGTCCTTGATGCGCATCGACCCGAGCTGGAGGCATACTTTGAGTTCCCCTATTCTTCCAGAGACATCAGTATAAAATTGATGGATAAAGCGCACCTCAATGCGCTGTGCCAAACTATGCAGATCCCCACTATAAAAGAGAGGCTTGTCTCCACCTATGCCCAAGCCCGTGCCTGCACAGAGGGGATGCGCTTTCCCCTGATTGTGAAGCTGAATATGCAGAATGCGGCATATATCCGCGAACTGGGCAGCAAGATTAGGATTTTCTGGCAGGAGACGGAATACTTGCAGGCGCTCGCCGCTTTTTTTGAGAAAGTATCGGACGGTGCCCTCCTAGTGCAGGAATATATTGAAGATAGCGACCATCTCATGCCCAATGTAAACTGCGTATCCGACCGTACGGGTCATATCCTCTGCGCCTACGCAACAGAAAAGGTACGCCAATACCCCCTGAATACGGGTACTTCCACCGCCACCCGGGTCATGGAGCCGTCGCTGCCCCAGGCGGCGCTGCTGCGGGGCTATGTGGAAAAGCTGCTGACGGCGGTGGGCTACTACGGTCTTTCCGGAACTGAGTTTAAGTATGATTCCCGCACAGGCGAATATAAGATTATAGAGATCAACCTGCGCTCGGAGTTTCCCAATTATCTACAGACCTTGGTGGGCTGCAATATGCCCTACCTGCTCTATCAGTACCATCTGACCGGCACCTACGACCCGGCGGAGCAGACCCCCGGCCTGCGAGCCATGTGCTACCTGCCCGTCACGGACTATATGTATGCCGTCCACCTCAATAAGCTCAAAAGCAATGCCGGTTATATGACCAAACGGGCGTGGAAGGAGACCATCACTTCCCCCCACACTTGGTATGGCTTGGATCGGGGCGACCTGAAAGCCTGCATATATGCGCTTGTGATCACATGGCTGCAAACAGCCAATGCCTACCTGCGCATCAAACTGCATATTCCGGAAACTGTATCCACTAAGGATTTCTTGCGGGGGAAACGCAATGGATAATATATTTTCCTATCTTTTTGAGTTCCTGCTGCAAACGGATGACCCGTCCGCCCTAGCAGTCGTTTCCTACGGTTCCCGGGCGGATGCGCTGGTCGTCGTGCAGCCCTCCGGCTTTTTCGACCCGGAGGTATACCTGACGGATCGCTCTCTGCCCACGCTCCCGCTGGCGGAGTTGGAGGGTATGCCTGTCCTTTTCGGAAAGCCCCATCTGCGCAGGGAAGATCGGCAGCTAATCGTGGAGGCGGATCTCATTGCGTCGGCCTTTTTCCTGTTGACCCGCTATGAAGAGTGCATCCGGAGGGATGTTCGCGATGCACACGGACGTTTTCCAGGTCGGGAGTCCCTTTCTTACCGGGCCGGCTTTCTGGGCCGGGCGGTGGTGGATGAATACGGAGCCTTTCTGCGGCGCCTCCTGCGGGAGCAGGGCGTTCCCATAGAGGAGCCGGCCGGCGGATACAGCCACATTTATCTGACCCATGATGTAGACCAGATCTGGACATGGGACAATGTCTACCGCGCTCTGCGCTCCACGGTGCGTCGCGTGCTCACCCAACAAAAGGATAAGCTGCTTCCGTTCAAGGCTCTGAGAAACTATCAAAAGTATGACCCAGTATATACTTTTTCGTGGCTGATTGAGCAGGACGAGAGGGTTTGGCGGTTCTATGAAGGCGCTTGTACCTCGGTGTACTTCCTCATGAGCGCGGAAGTAAAAACAGGTTTTGATAACGGTTATTTTAAAAATAAAGCCCGCACGGCGGAGCTGATAGACCGCCTGTACGGCTCTGGCGCCGTATTGGGGTATCACCTGAGCTATCAGGCGTCCCAAAACGCTAACTTGGTACGCCGGGAGCTTGCGCGGCTGCGCGCTGCCTCTCCCCAGCCCATCCGCTGGCAGCGAAACCATTATCTGGACAGCCGCGAGCCCGAGGACATGCGCATCCTGCTGGAAAACGACATCACTGATGATTTCACCATGGGCTATGCAGATCAGGCTGGATTTCGCCTGGGAACCTGCCGCCCTGTGCGGTGGATAGACCCCCTTCGCCGCCAAATCACAGACCTGACCCTGCACCCTATGACTGTTATGGAGGGAACTTTGGACGGCCCGCAGTACATGAATTTGGGCGCTCAGGAGGCGTATCTTGTCGTCTGTGAACTGCTGACGCAGGTGAAGACCCACGGCGGAGAGGCCGTGCTATTGTGGCACAGCCCCTCGGTGTACCCCTCACCCAATTCCTATCAGCGGGACCTGTATTTGAAAACTCTGAACAATCTGATTGAGGATATGTCATCCTGCGACCAGTCTGCGGGCGAGTAAAGTTAATGCAAACATATATCCTCGGAGACATATAAAGGAGATACAATATGGACAAGCAAAGGGAAAACTTTCAGGCTAAACGAATGCGCCGCACCGGCCTTGACTGGTTCGGCATTATCATGATGTTCGTGCTGCTGGCCTGCAGCCTGGCCATCTTCGCCCGGGTCATGGCCACCAAAATGCTCACCACCGGCAACATGGTGCTCATAATGGTGGCCCTACTGGTGGTAAACGGCCTGCACATTTTCGTGCAGCTGCCCCTGCGGCGCAATAAGCTGGGCAAGCTGATCTGCGGCATTTTGGCCGTAGTGCTGTCGGTTGCCATGATCTATGGCACCGTGGCTGCCGGAGCGGTGCAGTCCGCCCTGAATAAGATCTCTGGCATCATGGTGGAAAAGCAGGTGACGGCGGTGATCGTCATGAAAGAGGACGACGCCACCGAGCTGGGCGACACCCGTGGCTATAAGTTCGGCATCCTCTCCAACCGCGACCAGGAGAACACCCAGCAGATCCTGACCGCCGTGCAGAAGAGCCTGGGCCAGGTGGACACCCTGGACTATGAGACCCCCGCCGCCATGGTGGACGCCCTCTATGACGACGAGGTCCAGGCCATCATCCTCAACGAGGGCTATATCCCGGTGCTGACGGAGCAGGATGACTATAGCGACTTCTCTGACCGCACCAAGATTATTTACGAGTATGAAACCGAGCACGAGATCACCTCCATCAAGCCCTCCGGCTCCATCACCAAGCAGCCCTTCGTGGTCTATTGCAGCGGCAGCGACGAGCGGGATTCCGACATCACCGCCAAGAGCCGCAGCGATGTGAACATCCTGGCCGTGGTGAACCCCAAGACCCGCCAGATCCTGCTGGTGAACACCCCCCGCGACTACTATCTGCCCCTAAATTTCAACGGCGAGCTGGATAAGCTGACCCACGCCGGTATGTATGGCGTGCAGGAGAGCATGGCTGTGCTGGATAACCTTTACGGCACAGAGCCCTCCTATTACGCCCGCATCAATTTCTGGGGCCTCATCGACATTGTGGATGCCTTGGGCGGCATTGATGTGTACTCAGACTATTCGTTTACAACGAGCGCAGGAGATGTCGCGGGATACAGTGATCGGGATTACAGCTATACCGAGGGCTGGAACCACATGAACGGCATCGAGGCCTTGACCTTCAGCCGCGAGCGCTATTCCTTCTCCGATGGCGATAACCAGCGCGGCAAGAACCAGATGAAGGTCATTCAGGCCATCATCGAAAAGGCCACTTCGCCCAGTGTCCTGGCCAATTACCAGGATCTGCTGAAGGCGGTTTCAGATAACTTTATCACCAACATTTCCTATGACCAAATCTCCTCCCTGGTGCAAATGATGCAGAAGGACGGCGCCTCCTGGAATATCCAGTCCATGTCTGCCACCCAAGGACCCGGCGACACCATGCAGCCCTGCTACTCCGCCTACGGTGAGGTGCTGTATGTCATGCCCCCGGACTATGACTCTGTCAACCGCATCCGCGAGGTCATCGACCAGGTGATGAACGGCGAGGAGATCGTTCTGCCCGCAGAGTAAGAGATAAAATAAATCAAGCCGCATTGCCCGCAGATACAGGCGGGCAATGCCGCTGTATGAGGAAGAGAGAGAAAAACTATGTCGGAAATCGGAGCCACCAGAAACCAAAAAATAACCGGGCACCTGTTCGCCCTGTTCACCACCCTGGTGTGGGGCAGCTGCTTTGTGCTGACGAAAGTGATGCTCAAGGCCTTCACCCCCATTCAGATCATCCCCCTGCGCATGGGCCTTGCCTACCTGGCCCTGTGGGCCCTGCGCCCCAAGACCCTGAAGCTCTCCTGGAAGGACGAGCTGATGTTCATTGCCATCGGCATCACCGGCGGCAGCTTTTACTTCTTCCTGCAAAATACCGCCGCCGCCCACACCTCCGCCGCCAATGTGAGTATCCTCGTGTCCATGTCCCCCATCATCACGGTGGTGCTGGCGCAGCTCTTCTCCCACAAGGGTGAGAAGCTGGGCAAGTGGGTGTATATCGGCGCGGTGGTGGCCATCGCAGGCGTCATTATGGTGGTGCTCAACGGTACCCTGACCTTTCACCTGAGCCCCCTGGGCGATCTCCTGGCCCTGGCGGCGGCCCTGATGTGGGCGGTGTACTCCATCCTCATTAAGAAGTATACCGAGCAGTACGATAACTTCCTGGTAACCCGCCGCGTCTTCCTTTGGGCCTTTCTCACCGCCGTGCCCCTGATGCTTGTCACCGACGGCATGCCCAGCCTGACCCCGCTGTTCACCCAGCCGGGCATCCTGCTGAGCTGGCTGTTTTTGGGCGTATTCGGCAACGCCGTGTGCTTTGCCCTGTGGAACATCGCCTTCAAGCGCCTGGGCGTGGTCATCACCAACAACTACCTCTATGCCACCCCCTTCGTCACCGTGGTAGTAGGCTGGCTCCTGCTGGATGAAAAAATTTCCCTCATGAGCATCCTGGGCGCCGTGCTCATCACCCTGGGCGTCATCTTCGCCAATAAGCAGACGGAGCAGCCCGCCGAATAAAAAATTCAAAAGGGGAGAAGTGAAAAACTTCTCCCCTTTTCGTATACCCCCGCCCCTCCGGCGGAACAATTTCAGGTAGACCACCCACCCATATAGACATTTCCCCGCCCGTATGCTACAATAAACACACTTCCCCAAAATCAAGAGAGGAGACACTCTATGAATACCAACTGGAACGACCCCGATTTCCAGGGCTTTGCCCATAAAAACCCCTTCGCCGGGAAGCCCAAAAAGGAGAAAAAGCCCCGCAAGGCCATCGGCACGCCCCTGGACCGCACGCTTCTGAACCTGGCCGTCACGCTGCTGGTGGGCGCGGTCTACTACTATGTGTGCCTGCCCGCGCTGAACCTCCACAGCGAGTCTTTCTATGTCTTCGCCCTGCTGCTGTGCGCGGTGTACTGCGTCATGGCCGTCCTCACCTCCGGCTTTCAGGGCGAGGGTGCCAAGGGCTACTTCGGCTTCGTGAAAAAGCAGTGCAAGATACCGTTCTTCATGGCCCTGGCCCTGGTGCTCACCGCCGTGGTGGGCAGCGTCATCGGCTGGAAGCCCTTCCGCGCCGCCGACTACCGCGACCTGCTCACCGTGGAGACCGGCGACTTTGCCAGCGAGGTCCAGGAAATTTCCTTCGACCAGATCCCCATGCTGGACCGTGACTCCGCCACCAAGCTGGGCAACCGCAAGCTGGGCGAGCTGGCGGACATGGTCTCCCAGTTCGAGGTGGACGATGACTATACCCAAATCAACTATAAAGACCGCCCCGTCCGCGTCACGGCCCTGCGCTACGGCGACTGGATCAAGTGGCTGAATAACCGCGCAGACGGCCTGCCCGCCTACCTGATCATCGACATGGTCACGCAGAATGTAGAGGTGGTGCGCCTGGAGAGCGGCATCCGCTACACCACCGCCGAGCACTTCAGCCGCAACCTCCACCGCTACCTCCGCTTCCACTATCCCACCTACATTTTTGATTCCCCCGCCTTTGAGATCGACGAGGACGGCGCCCCCTACTGGGTCTGCCCCCGCATCACCAACACCATCGGCCTCTTCGGCGGCACCGATGTCCTGGGCGCGGTGCTGGTGAACGCCGTCACCGGCGAGATGTCCTACTACGAGGTGGGCGACATTCCCACCTGGGTGGACCATGTGTATAACGCCGACCTGATCATCAGCCAGTACGACAACCACGGCACCTATATCAACGGCTTCATCAACTCCCTCTTCGGCCAGCGGGATGTCACCGTCACCACCGAGGGCTATAACTACATCGCCCTGAATGACGATGTCTATATGTACACCGGCATCACCTCCGTGGTGTCCGACGAGTCCAACATCGGCTTCATCCTCTCCAATCAGCGCACCAAGGAGACCCGTTTTTACTCCGTGGCCGGTGCCGAGGAGTATTCCGCCATGGATTCCGCCCGTGGCCAGGTGCAGCAGATGAACTACACCGCCACCTTCCCCCTCCTTCTGAACATCGCCGACCAGCCCAGCTACTTCATGGCGCTCAAGGACGCGGCGGGCCTGGTGAAGATGTACGCCATGGTCAATGTCAGCCAGTATCAGATCGTGGCCACCGGTGCCACCGTGGCCGACTGCGAGAGCAACTACCGCCTCATGCTGGCCCGCAACGGCCTCATTGACCAGAGCGATACCGACATCACCCCCACCGGCCAAGGCCAGGTCACCGGCGCCATCGCCGAGATACGCTCCGCCGTGGTGGAGGGCAACACCTGGTACTATCTGCGCCTGCAAGACGGCGCCGTGTACTACGCCATCTCCGCCGCCAACGACCAAAACGCCGTCATCCTCTCCGTGGGCGACCAGGTGACCATCGCCTTCGCCCAGGGCGAGGGCAAGATCCTCTCCGCCTACACCGTCACAGCGGCACAGTAAGGAGCGCCTATGCCGGACTTCATTCAAAGCATCGACTGGGCCGTTCTCCACTGGATCCAGGAGGATCTGCGCTGCACCGTGATGGACTTCCTTCTGCCCAAGCTCACCCTGTTAGGGGAGGGGGGAGCCCTGTGGATCGTGGCGGGTCTCCTGCTCACGGCCAGCAAAAAGTACCGCAAACACGGCCTTTGCCTCCTGGCAGCCCTGCTGGCGGGTCTGCTCATCTGCAACATCGGCCTTAAAAACATTGTGGCCCGCCCCCGGCCCTGCTGGCTGGAGACCATCGACCTGCTGGTGAACACCCCCAAGGACTATTCCTTCCCCTCGGGCCACACCTGGTCTGCGGTGACGGGTGCCTGGCTGGTCACCTCGGCCAACCGCAAATTCGGCTGGGCGGCCATCCCCCTGGCGGTCCTGCTGGCCTTTTCCCGGCTGTACCTGTTTGTGCATTTCCCGTCGGACATCCTGGCCGGTGCCGTCATCGGCGCGCTGCTGGGTCTCGCCGCCGTGGCCCTGGGACGCAAATTGCCGGATAAAATTCGCAGAGCTTAAAAACGAAAAAAAATTCGCCGCCATCGGGAGGAAGAACCTATGACCCTGCAGCAACTTAAATATGTGTCCATGGTGGAGCGCTGCGGCTCCTTCAGCAAGGCCGCCCAAAAGCTTTATGTCTCCCAGCCCAGCGTCAGCAGCCTGGTCCACGCCCTGGAGGAGGATCTGCACATCACCATTTTCGAGCGCACCCCCTCCGGCGTGCGCATCACCAACCAGGGCCGGGAGCTGCTGAAGCTAGGCAATAAGCTCCTGCGGGACGCGGACTATATCGACGAGTATTTCCACGCCGACCCCTCCGGCGAAAAGTCCTCTCTTTTCGTCAGCAGCCAGCACTATGATTTCGTGGTGGCCGCCTTCGAGTCCTTCGTCGCCGAGACCCGGGACGACCGCTATACCCTGGGCCTGAACCAAAACCAGACCTCCGTGGTCATTGAGGATGTCCACCGGCAGTACAGCGACCTGGGCGTGCTCTTTCTCTCGGATGTCAACCGCCGCCACATGGAAAAAACCCTGGAGGACAGCGACCTGGCCTTCCACCCGCTACTGCGGGCCCGCCCCCACGCCTTCATGAGCCACAGCCACCCCCTGGCCCGCCGTGCCTCCGTCACCCCGGAGGAGCTGATGGACTACCCCTGCATCGTCTATGAGCAGAGCGCCGATTCCCCGGCCTTCTACTCCGAGGAAATGCTCCTGCCCAATTTCTACCCCCGCAAGGTGGTGTATATCAGCGACCTCTATGTCAGCTGTGCCCTCATGCGCAGCTGCAACGCCTACGACATCGGCACCGGGGTCATCTCCCCCCGCCTGGCCCAGGAGGTGGCCTGCGTGGCCATCGACACCGCCGACACCGTGGATGTAGGCTGGATCGGCATCCGCGGCAAGACCCTCCGCCCCATTGAAGAGGCGTTCCTGGCCCACCTGAAGCGCCAGGTGCAGTCCGCCGCTAAAAGTTAAACCTATAAGCGGCCATAGCTTCCCGGTATTTCCCCAAAACCCAGATCTGTGCTATGCTGAATGTGTGAAGAAAATTCCGCATTCAGCATTTTTTTATAGGAAAATTGCAGATAAAACAGCGCGTCAAAAAGCCTCGCAGAGTTTGCCGCCCGCAGACTGCAATCCTTTTGGCAGAAAATTCCGCAGGAATTTTCACCAGTCTAAAAATAAGGAGGAACCGTTATGAGCCAGCTAAAAATGAAGCACCCGGATTTTGATGCCCAAACCGTGTGCTTTGACACCGCCGAGGTCCACGCCGGAGAGCCCCGTGACCCCTACGGCGCCCTAATCCCGCCTATCTACCAGACCTCTACCTTCTATTTCGACTCCACCGACGAGGCTGCCCGTGCCTGCGACGATTTCTCCCAGAGCTTCGCGTATAGCCGCATCACCAACCCCTCCCAGGACTACCTGGAGCAGAAGCTGGCCGCCCTGGAGCACGGGGCCGGGGCCGTGGCCTACGCCTCGGGCATGGGTGCCGTCTCCGGCGCGCTGTTTGCCGAGCTCCAGTGCGGCGACCACGCCATTTTCACCCGGGCCAAGTATTCCGGCACCGAGGACATCACCACCGATTGGCTCCCCCGCTTCGGCATCGAGCACGACTCCTTCGTGGCCACGGACCTGGACGGCCTGGAGGCCCTCATGAAGCCCAATACAAAGGTGGTCTACCTGGAGTCCCCGGCTAACCCCACCATGATCCTGGCCGATATAGCCGCCATTGTCGACATCGCCCACCGCCACGGGGCCAAGGTCTTCGTGGATAACACCTTTGCCACCCCCTATAATACCCGCCCCCTGGAGCTGGGGGCCGATGTGGTCATCCACAGCCTCACCAAGTACATGGGCGGCCACGGCGACATCATCGGCGGCGCGGTGGTCTCCAACGATGAAGACTTCCTCCGCCGCTGCCGCCTGGGCACCCTCATGCACCTGGGCGCGGTCATCGCCCCGTTCACGGCTTTCCTGGTTTGCCGTGGCCTCAAGACCCTGGGCGTGCGTATGCGCCAGTATAACGAGAGCGCCCTGAAGGTGGCCCAGTGGCTGAACGCCAACCCCAAAATCGAGGTGGTCCGCTACCCGCTGCTGGAGAGCAACCCCCAGTACGACCTGGCCCGCCGCCAAATGAAGGGCGGCAGCGGTATGCTATCCTTCGATGTAAAAGGCGGCCTGGAGGCCGGCAAGCGCTTTATCAATAGTTTGAAGCTCTGTACCCTGGCCGTCTCCCTGGGCGACACGGAAACCTTAGTGGAGCAAGCCGCCGCCATGACCCATACCATGATCCCCAAGGAAACCCGCGAAGCCGCCGGCATCACCGACGGCATGATCCGCATGTCCGTAGGCCTGGAAGATCCCGACGACATCATAGCCGACCTCGCCCAAGCCCTGGAAAAAGTGTGATTCCAATAACCCCCGTAGGGGCGGGGTTCTACCCCGCCCGCCAGCACCAACTCCCATAAACCCGTAGGGCGGGGTGCCCTCACCCCGCCGCCGATAACCACCGCGCTTCTTGCAATGTGTCATTGCGAGGCCAGTTCTCAAACTGGCCGTGGCAATCCGCACCCTATATAACCCTTTTCTTTCCCATTTTCCTCCTACCTCTTTTCTCTCCTCCCCTGCGAAAACATCCCCCCGTACTCGGAAAGGTACGGGGGATGTTTTTTACACAGTCTTTTGCTCAATAGTTCAATTTCCCTGCGCCGTGGCATCGAGGGCAGGTCACATAGGCATAATAGCCATAAGTATCACGCACTCTTCCGGTGCCGTTGCACTTGAGGCAGGTGTGGTCACTGGCGGCGCACCCCGCAAGCGGAAGGATCATGGAAAGACATAATACGATAAGTAAAAGCCCGGAACCGATTTTTTTTAACATGATGCGTACTCCTCCTAAAAACATTGTAAAGCTGCGAAAAAGGTCAGGAGATTTTTTCAAAAGTGATGGTTTTCTCTCGCACGCGGATCTGCAAACCCCGTGCCTTTGCAAAATTTGCCAGGGCAGACCTCTGTGTCAAATACCCGGTGTCCTTGGGCATCTGCCGCCCGGTCAGACGCAGATATTGCTTTTCGGTCAGGGAGAAATCCGTGGACGAACTGAGAATATCTTCTAATTTAGAAAAGTCGATTTTTGCCATCTTTGCTCCTCCTTTGTCACTATAATACTCAATCTTTGAGTAAATGTCAATACTCAAATTATGAGTATTTTATAATTGGGCCATAAAATAATAGGGGTGATTTTATGGATTACCGAGAGAGGATCAAAAGTGTGCGGGAGGACCGCGACCTGACACAGGCGCAGGTCGGAAAGCTGCTGGATAAATCCCAGCAGGGATATAATCATATTGAAGCCGGTCGGGCCGAACTGAAAATTGACGACTTGATTCGCCTCTGTAAGTTTTACGACCTTTCGGCGGATTATCTGATTGGGCTGACAGATGATCCCGCCCCCTATAAGGGCCGCAGCGCATCTAAAAAATAAGGGTGGACTTTTGACTCACCTAAACCCGCAAAAAATTCCCCGTACCCAGGAACGGCAGGGCTTTTTCTCCGGGCTTCTGTTCTGTGCTGACTGCGGTGACAAG
>CAVJNL010000013.1:0-31976 GCA_963650985.1 Clostridium sp. CAG:413 | reverse complement strand
CAGACGGACAAATTATGCGCGCAGCAGACTGCAAGCCTTTTGTCGGAAAAACCCGAAGGGTTTTTCGACAGTCTCATCCACCTGCAACAGGTGGATATTTTGTTTACCAAAGGTAAAAATTGATAATTTAAAAGGACATAAAAAAGAGCTGTGATCATTGACGATTCTAAATAAAAAAATAGTGAAAATCGGATACAATGATATGAGCTAATTCCATTGACAAAATGAATAAAATCCAATATACAGATATTGGCTAAAAGGAGTCGGTTTTATGATAACTGCAACTGCAACCGCAACCGAAGTTCAGAACAATTTCGGGAAATATCTTCAGATGGGTCAGGACGGCGGAGAAATAATCGTTACGAAAAACGGAAGGGGGGTGTCCGGCTGGTTTCTCACGAAAAAGCGTTTCTTTTTTGAGGGGAAAACAACATTATTCTTTCTATATTGACATCTACTTAGATTTTTACTATAATATACCAATGATATAGTCGGAATGGAGGTGAATTTGTGGACTATATGGATGTCAAGGCTGCGGCTGACAAATGGAATCTGACAGAAAGAAGAATTACCGCGCTTTGCCGAAACGGACGTATTAAAGGAACAAAAAAGGAAGGAGGCTTATGGCTGATTCCCGACAACGCTGAAAAACCGAAGGACGGCAGAAAAAATAAGTTTTCGCGCATTGTGAATACAGATGTCAGGTTGCCTTTGCCCATCGGCGTGTCCGATTTCAAGGAACTCGCGGCGGGATACTATTATGCGGATAAAACCATGATGCTGCAGGAGCTTATTGATTCAAAGCCAAAGGTCACGCTTTTCACCCGCCCAAGACGGTTTGGAAAGACGCTGGCAATGGATATGCTGAAAACCTTTTTTGAAATAGGAGATGCAGACTCCGTAAAGCTTTTCAGAGATAAAAAGATTTGGAGCTGCGGCGAAAAATATCGCAGTGAGCAGGGAAAATATCCGGTTATCTTCGTAAGTTTTAAGGACATCAAATATCCCTTATGGGAGCAATCGCTTGAGGCAATCCGCAATGTCATTGCCGCTGAGTACCGCAGACACATCTGCCTGCTTGAAAGCGACAAATGTGACGAATATGATAAAAAATATATCCGAAGCGTTATAGAGGGCGATATTACCGAAGTCAGCTTGACGGGGGCTTTTCGAAATCTGTCCGATATGCTGAAAAAGCATTACGGCCGATCAGCCGTTATTATAATCGACGAATACGATACGCCGATTGTGCAGGGCTGCAAGGGCGGATACTATGAGCAGATCACCGGTTTTATGCGCAATCTTCTGTCCGGCGCTTTCAAGGATAACTCAAGCCTTTCCTATGGATTTCTTACCGGCATCCGCTGCGTGGCAAGGGAGAGCGTTTTCAGCGGGCTTAACAATCTGACCGTTCATTCCGTTACGGACGAAAAATACAGCGAATATTTCGGATTTACGGAAAGTGAAGTCAAAGAAATGGCGGAGTATTATGCTGCGTCGGCTCGATTTGACGATATTTGCAAATGGTACGACGGATACATATTCGGTAAAGAAAACATTTTTAATCCGTGGTCGGTCATAAATTATTTTTATAATAACTGCACGGCGAGAGTTTATTGGCAGCCGACAGGAGATAACAGCATTATCAGGAAAATCGTTGCGGAAGCGGATAGTGAAACGGCGGATGAACTGTGTCGGCTTATTCAGGGGCAAACGGTTTCTTCCTATGTGGATGTTTCTGTCGACTGTCCGGAAATAAAAAGCAATCGAACGGCACTTTACAGTTTCCTGCTTTCGACCGGATACCTGAAAGCCGTAAAAAAGGACGATTTATGCGACGGGAGCACGGTATGCGATATTGCCATACCGAATAAGGAAATCCTTTGTATTTACGAACGAGGAATTCTTTCCGCTTTTTCCGACGACATATCACAGTCGGTTTCCATTGCCGTTCAGCAAGCGGTTGCAAGCCGTGACGTATCTGCATTACAGGAAAATCTTCAAAAGCTTTTGTTAAATGCGATCGGCGCTTTCGGCTATTCCGAAGAGAATGTCCGTCACAGATTTATTCTCGGTATTTGCACTCTGATGAACGGCATGTATTATGCGCATCTTGAAAACGGACCGGGGCAGGGCAGATATACGATTCGGATAATGCCCGATGATATAAAAATGCCGGGTATTCTTATAGAGCTTGCAGAGTTAGAGAATGGTACTGCTGACACCGATCTTGACGCCGAACTTGAGAAAGCTGCCGCAAAAAACGTGGAGCAGATTGAAGAATTGCAAAGCTTTGCTGCGATGAAGCGGGAGGGTATTGCCCATTTTATAAAGATCGGAGTAGCATTTTACAAAAAGCAAGTCAGGCTGATGAGCCGAAACGAATAGGCAGCGCATAGCTGCATATGAAAGAAGATTCGGCAGGTCGGTATAACAAAAATGCATTTTGCCCGTATATACCGACAGAAGGAGACATTATGAAAAGATTGAAAAATTTATTTGAATATCAGAAATTCAAGCCCAATGCCGGACTTCAGGTGAAAATTAACGCAGTGACGGCAAAGTATATGTCGGGCGGCGCGGAGCTTACGGACGATGAACTGAATGTGGCGGCGGCAGGCGAAATTCAGCCGGGCAAGCCTTTTCCGAAGATACAAGATGCAAACAGAAAATAGTGTTTCGGCTGATATTTACATACTCTATTATGATAAGGTATTTGGCTATGTGCTGAACAGGGTGCGCAGCCGACCGGACGCAGAGGATATAACCTCGGAGATATTTCTGAAGTTGTATTCAATGGCGGACGGATTTGATCCGAAAAAGAAAGGTGCCGCTTCTTACATATTTCGAGTAATGCAGACAACGCTTGCTGATTTTTACCGTAGGAACAAATTTTTATGCGTTGCGCCGGAAAATCTTGTCGATATATCCGTCGGTGAGGATTTTGACGACATGCTGTCTGAGCTTGACCGGGCGCTGGATACTCTTACGGAACGTGAGCGTGAAATCGTGATCCTGCATTATTATCACGGACTCAGCCACAGAGAAATTTCCGAAAAAATGCATTTGTCCTATACAAACGTGCGCCAGTTGTGCCATGTTTCAATAAAGAAGCTGCGGAAGGTGATGAAAGAACTGTGTGAGGAACCAAGTTGATTATCACTCTACATAAAACGCAAATACTCAAAAACTAACGATAGGAGATTATTTTTATGGAAATCAAAAAGATAAAAAACGGGAACGAACTCAACATCGCTGTGGAGGGGAGACTTGACACTACCACCGCCCCCCTGCTTGAAGCGGAGCTTAAGCAGAAGATAAGCGGAATCGAAAAGCTGGTGCTTGATTTTTCGGCGCTGGAATATCTTTCTTCCGCCGGCCTGCGGGTTCTTCTTTCCGCACAAAAGGTAATGAACAGACAGGGCGAGATGGTCGTCAAAAACGTAAATGATACGATTGCTGAGATCTTTGAGGTAACGGGATTTGCGGATATTTTGACAATTGAATAAATACGGAGGCTTTATGGACGTTCAGACACAACCGATAGAGCTGTCACAAAAGGCTCGACTCGAAAAAATCAGAAAGGATTGCGGCAATAATCTTTCCGCAAACACCTTTAATTCTTTGTATTTGTGGCAGCATCAGATGAGGCTTACCGTATACGCAGAGGACAACTTTTATGCTGTAAAATGCGGTGAGCGTGGTGAAAACACCTGGTTTTTCCCCTGCGGGAACGAAGAAAAGATCGAAGGATTTATTCGAAGCGGAATGAAGGAAAAAAATTTTTCTCTTTGCTATATCGACGAAAAAGACGCAGAATGGCTAAAGGAAAAGTTTCCGCTGCAGTGGAAACTGCGCCGCGAGGAAGAATCGGACGAATATATCTGTAACATATCGGAGTTTATCGGTCTTGCCGGAGGGAAATACAAAGGCGTCCGCCACAAAATCAGTCGTATTGAACGTGAAAACACAATAAAAATTCTGCCTGTTTCGGACGAAACGGCTCATGATGCGCTTGAGGTCATAACCGAGTGGGAAAAGCTGCCGCACAACATAGGCAACAATCATATTGAAGATATCGGAGTTTCCGACAGAGCGCTGTCCGAGAGAAAACAGCTTGGAATTGAAGGCACAATCGTATATATCGATGATCAGCCGATGTCTGTGTTTGCAGGCTTCCCTATTGACGGTGATACCGTAGACGCACTGGTCGGAAAGTGTCGCCACGATGCTCCTCGGGGGTTGGTGTATTATGCGATTCGTGAATACCTGAAGCAGATAGCTGAAAAATACACCTATTGCAATTTGGAGGAAGACCTCGGAATTCCCGGAATCCGACTGATAAAGGAAGAGCTTCGCCCGGAAAGGAAAAACCTTATTTGGACAGCGGTGCTTGTATGAAAAAGGATTACTTCGTATCAAAAATGTTTTATAAAATGCTGATTCCCTCAGTGCTTTCGTCGATCGGCTATGCTTTTTCCGATATGGCTGACGCACTTGTGGTCGGTCAGCGCATGGGCGAAACGGGACTTGCCGCCATCAGTCTTTGTCTTCCCATATATATGCTGATGAATGTAATTATGTACGCTTTCGGCATCGGTGGGGGAGTCAGATTTTCTGCCTTGCTCGGAGTTGGAAACGAAAAGAAAGCAAAAGGCTGCTTTAATAATATTTTTAAGGCTTCACTGTTTTGCGGAGTTGCGTTTGCCGTGCTTGCAAATCTTTTTGCGCCGCAGATACTTGCTGCTCTCGGAGCAAAGGCTGCCGGGGAGGATGTATATAAAGCGTGCGAAACATATATGAGAATTATTTCTCTGGGCGCACCGTTTATGATTTTAAACATTGTTTTTTCATTTTTTCTCCGCAACGACAATAATGAGATAATTGCCGCACGCGGATTTATCATCGGCAATATAACAGACCTTTCCTTAAACGTTATTCTCGTGCTTGTTTTTAATCTCGGCACGGCCGGGGCTGCGGCATCAACCGTGATAGGCTCGGCGGTTGCTATCGCCTGTTACATGCCGGCGATCGTCGGAAAGAAACGGACTGTTATCGGAATATCCCGCACAAAGCTTGATTTTAAGCAAACCCTATCCTGCTTTTGGGTAGGCTTTTCGACCTCGGTACAATATCTTTTTCAGTTTATATTCCTGTTGGTCGTAAACCGGGTTATGCTGTCGCTCGGCGGCGAGGCTTATGTCGCTGTTTTTGATGTGGTATATAATATCACATTTCTGCTTGTTTATCTGTGTGAGGGAACCTCGGAGGCGGCTCAGCCACTTGTCAGTACCTTTGCGGGAGAGCAAAGCGAGGACGATTGCCGTCAGGTACGGCGGCTGTCGATCGTTTTTTCGATTGTTCTCAGCGGTATTACCGCAGTGCTGATCGGCATATTTGCAAGATATATTGCGCACGTTTTCGGAATATCGGACGAAATGCTTTCGACCGCCTCTTATGCTATACGGCTTTACTGCACAGGCATCGTATTTATTGCATTGAATATTGTTCTCAGCAGATACTGCCAGGCAAGGGAGGACAGCAGAAGCGCTTTTGTGGGCGTTCTTCTGAATAAGCTTTTGGCAGCCGTTCCGTGCGTTATGCTTTTTGCTGCGCTGGGCGAAAGATGGGTATGGCTTGCATTTCCAGTGTCTGAAGCCGTTTCATTTGTTTTGTTTTGGCTGTATTGCGGTGTTGCAGAAAGAAAAAAAGAAAGCATTGACCAAAACCGCATTTATCGCGTTACTCTTTCGGGAAACGATGCGGAAATTTCGGCGCTGCTTGACGGCTGCGAGGAATTCTGCGATAAATGGCAGGCACAGCCGAGCCAAAAATATTATGTAACGCTGGTTATTGAAGAAATTGTAGCTTCTATCGTCCGCAATGCGCTGGGTCGCGTTCCGAACGGCAAAATACGCATCACGCTGATTGCCGCACCGAACGGGGATTTTACGCTCCATGTTTTGGACAACGCCATAGAATTCGATCCGCTGTCAAGACGGATCAGAGGTAAAGCGAACCGGACGGATTTTGATATTGACGAGGTCAGTGTGCTTTTAATCAAGAAAAAGACAAAAAAATATTTGTACAGACAGTGTACCGGGTTCAATTCCTTAACTGTTCAGATATAGATCGGAGGGCTTTATGCAGGAACAAATAAAAAAACGCAGAATATCGATGAAGATTAAGGTGGCAACGATCTTGTTGATTTTCACGGTTCTGTTGTCGGTCGGGACGACCATCATAAGTTATCTGTCTTATACTCGGTCGTTTAACCGGCATTATCAGGATCTGGCGACGTCTATTACGAAAACAGCGTCATCGGTCATCAATGTAAAGGATGCCGCAAAGGTAACCGACGAGGTGAAAAAGGTATACCGCAAAATTTGCTCCGAAAACGGAGAAGTTCCTGTGCTTGAAAGCTTCACCGAAGCCGAAACGAAAGAGTATTATTCCGAATTTGCATATATACAGGAAATGCCCGAATACAAAAGACTTTTGGCTCTGCTTAAAGAACTCCGCGAGGACAATAATGTCGTGTCGCTTTATCTCGGTTATACGGATATAGATACGATGAGGGACCTGTATATCGTAGATGCAAGCGATGAGGGGAAAGCGTGCCTTCCCGGAGATTTTGACTCTGTTGAGGAAGAACATATCGAAAAAGTAAAAAACGGCGATTATACATTTCCAGCGTATGTTACGGACTATGAAGAATATGGCTGGCTTTGCTCGGCTTCCGCTCCGGTATATGATGAGGACGGCAATGTCATCTGCATGGTTCTTGTGGATATTTCAATGGAAAAAATCAGCAGCGACAGACGGCACTTCCTTATGCAGATAGCCTTTATAATCACGACGACTGCCGTGATTATGCTGGTCATTATACTGTTTATCACGGATAAAACCCTCTTAAAGCCGATTGGAAAGCTCAGCGCCGCTGCAAAGAACTATATCAGTGATGAAAAATCTGAGCAGACGGTTTTTGAACCGCTGAAAATAAAAACGGGCGACGAGATAGAGGACCTTTATGATTCTCTCAGACAGATGGAAAACGATATAAACTCCTATATAAAGGAGGTCACGGCGATTACGGCGGAAAAAGAGCGCATCGGAGCAGAACTTGATGTTGCAAGGCATATTCAGGCGTCTATGCTGCCGTGCATTTTCCCCGCATTCCCGGAACGCCATGAATTTGACGTGTTTGCGTCGATGACTCCGGCAAAAGAGGTCGGCGGCGACTTTTACGATTTCTTTCTCGTGGACGACGATCATCTTGCCGTGGTTATGGCGGATGTTTCGGGCAAGGGCGTGCCTGCAGCACTGTTTATGATGATTTCTAAAACGCTGATTAAATCGGCGGCTCAAAGCGGTCTGTCGCCAAAGGCGGTTTTGGAAAAGGTCAATAATCAGCTTTGCGAAAACAACGAGGCCGAAATGTTTGTTACGGTGTGGATCGGTATTCTCGAAATATCCACAGGGAAAATGAAATGCGCAAATGCCGGTCACGAATACCCCGCTGTTATGCGGAAGGGCGGCGATTTTGAGCTTTTTAAGGATAAGCACGGATTTGTGCTTGCGGGAATGGATGGCGCACGTTACCGCGAATATGAGCTTGGACTTAATGTCGGAGACCGTATTTTTGTTTATACCGACGGCGTTCCCGAAGCGACCGACGCTTCAAATACTCTCTACGGTACCGACAGAATGCTTGCAGCTTTGAACCGTGCGAAAGCAGGCTCGTGCCGCCGGCTGCTTGAATCGCTCCACAATGATGTGGATTTGTTTGTCGGCAGTGCGGATCAGTTTGACGATATAACCATGCTTTGCCTTGAAATAAAATCCGGTGCACCCGAAATGAGGGAGCTCACCGTTACGCCGACTTCCGATAAGGTTACCGAAATAACGGAGTTTTTGGAAGAGATTTTGACCGAGGCGAACATTTCGAAAAAGATCAAATCCCAGATGGATATTGTCACTGATGAAATCTTTTCAAACATTGCGCAGTACAGTGGGGCAACCTCCGCTACGGTAGGATGTATGCTTTCCGAAAACAGTTTGACCCTGCGCTTTTCAGATAACGGTAAGCCCTACGACCCGACTGAAACTCCCGAGCCTGACACAACACTTTCGGCTGACGAGCGAAAAATCGGCGGACTCGGAATTTTTATGGTAAAGAAAATGATGGACAGCGTTTCGTATGAATATAAAAACGGCTTAAATATTTTGACTGCGGTCAAAAAAATTTGAGGTGGAATATGAATAGTAATCTTTTCAGAAAATCAAGCATTGACCGTGTTAATTCTCCCGAGCAGCTTAACGAATATATTCGGGTCGCAAATCCCGGTGTTTGGCTTGTTTTGGCTGCGGTTGTTGCTCTGCTTATAGGGGTTGTTGCGTGGAGTATTTTCGGCACAATTGAAACCACGGTGGAAACATGCGCATCCGTAAACGGCGATAACATCGTTTGCTATGTCTCGACAGATGACATTTCAAAGCTGAAAGAGGGAGCTCCTGTTACGGTAGAGGGCTGTGAAGGGTCTGTAAAAAGCATTCCGGAAGCCCCGATGCAGATAAGCGACAGCTTCGGTGATTATGCGCTTTATCTGACCGACTTTTCAAGGGGAGATTTTTGCTATGCTGTGGAGCTTGAGCTTACAGGTGTAAAGGACGGTATTTATCCTGCCGTGATAACGGCCGACAGCGTGAAGCCCATATACTTTATTATACACTGATCCCGGAGGCCGCGAAAATGAAGAATAGAAAAAAACTCCCGTCAGAACCGCTGAAAGACGGGGCGGCAAAGGTTCCGGTTGTCATTCAGATGGAGGCGCTTGAATGCGGTGCCGCAAGTCTTACAATGATTTTGGCGTATTACGGGAAATGGATACCTCTCGAACAGGTTCGCTCCGACTGCGGAGTGTCACGAGACGGCTCCAATGCGAAAAATATTCTCAAAGCCGCCCGTAATTACGGGCTTACGGCAAAGGGCTACCGTTATGAGCCGGAGAGCCTCAGGCATAACGGAACCTTTCCGTGTATTATTCACTGGAATTTCAATCACTTTGTTGTTCTCTGCGGCTTTCGCGGCAGCAAAGCAGTCATAAATGACCCCGCAAAGGGCACTTACAGTGTTTCTATGGAGACATTTGACAAATCCTTTACGGGAATCTGTCTTATGTTTGCTCCGGGCGAGGATTTTCAGCCGTCCGGCAAACCGAAAAGCATTTTCTCGTTTGTAAGAAAAAAGCTTTCGGGAACGGGCGGCGCTTTTGCTCTTGTGGTCATTACAACGGTGATCACATCCCTGATAGGCATTATTACTCCCGGTTTTTCCAATGTGTTTGCCGACCGACTGCTTTCCGGGGAAAATCCCGAATGGTTTATGCCGTTTATTTACGGAATATCCGGTCTTGCAGTCGTACAGATACTTGTAGCGTGGATTCAGGCAATTTATTCGCTGAAGGTTAACGGCAAAATTGCCATTGTTGCCAACAGTGAGTATATGTGGCATGTACTGCGGCTGCCTATGGTCTTCTTCTCTCAGCGAATGGCGGGGGACATTGCCGGAAGGCGCAGTCAGAATGCCTCGATTGCGGGCAATATCATTTCAACCTTTGCACCGCTGACCATCCAGGCCGGAATGATGGTGTTTTATCTGTTTGTAATGCTAAGATACAACATCGTTTTATCGCTTATAGGTATTGCCTCCGTTTTTCTTAATCTGCTTGTATGCAACTACATATCGAAGAAGAGGATAAATCTTACCCGCGTGACAAGCCGCGACAGCGGTAGGCTGGCGGGAGCCACGGTCGCCGGTATAGAGATGATCGAATCAATCAAATCCTCCGGTGCGGAAAACGGCTTTTTTGAAAAGTGGTCGGGATATCAGGCAAGCGCTAACGCCGTAAGCGTGAAATTCACAAAGCTTAATGCATATATGGGTATCATCCCGTCGGTTATATCAATGCTTACTAATACCTGTGTGCTTATGGGCAGCGTTTGGCTGTGTCAGCGGGGAGAGTGGACGGTCGGTATGATCACTGCCTTTTCAGGCTTTTTAGGGTCGTTTCTTTCTCCCGCATTGGAGTTTGTATCAGCTTCCCAGTCGTTTCAGGAAATGCGTACAAGTATGGAACGCATCGAGGATGTTATGGAATATCCTACGGATGTGCCTTCTTGTTCCGAGCCCGTCTCCGACGACAGAGAATACGATAAATTAAGCGGAAAAATTGAGCTTAAAAATGTCACCTTCGGATATTCGCCTCTGGCGGAGCCACTGATAAAGGATTTTTCAATGACACTTCTGCCGGGACAGCGCGTAGCGTTCGTAGGACCATCCGGCTGCGGAAAATCCACCCTGTCCAAGCTCATTTCGGGACTCTATAAGCCGTGGTCAGGTGAAATTCTATTTGACGGAAAGCCGATAAGCGAAATCAATCGCAGCGTATTTACCGGCTCGCTTTCGGTGGTCGATCAGGATATCATTCTTTTTGAGGATACAATAGCCAACAATATCAAAATGTGGGACACCTCAATAGAGGACTTTGAAATGATCCTTGCTGCACGTGACGCACAGCTGCACGACGATATTATGCAGCGAGACGGGGGATATCGCCATAAATTGACCGAGGGAGGAATGGATCTGTCCGGCGGGCAGCGGCAGCGCCTTGAAATTGCCCGAGTGCTGGCGGAGGATCCCACGATTATAATTATGGATGAAGCGACCTCCGCTCTTGATGCAAAGACGGAGTACAATGTAGTAAAATCGATTCGGAATCGCGGAATTACCTGCGTTGTTGTAGCACATCGACTCAGCACGATCCGTGACTGCGATGAAATTATTGTTTTTGACAAGGGACAGGTTGTTGAACGAGGTACTCATGCCGAGCTTTACGCAAGCGGCGGAGCTTACACACGGCTTGTATCAAACGAGTAAAGGAGGTATCGGATATGGGATGGTTTGACGAACAGATCAGAGAACGTATCCGGCACGATGACGACAGCTTTTCCGATGCCTTTGCCGCAATGGCAAGCGCTGTCATGGGAGAACGCATCTCTCATGCTTTAAACGATAATCGCATTCAGGCCAAAAATGCCATTGAGCAAATTCTGAATTATTACCATGTAAAACCGACGGAATTACCAGACGACATAAAGGATATAAACGATCAGCTCGAATACCTTATGCGTCCATCGGGCATTATGCGCAGAACGGTCAACCTTGAGGGAGCGTGGTATAAGGATGCCATCGGAGCAATGCTCGGCAGCAGAAAGGACGACGGTGCCCCCGTTGCGTTGATACCACATGGATTTGCGGGTTATCGCTTTTTTGACGGCAAAACGGGGAAATGGGTACATATAAATAAAAAAAACGCAGCTTTGATAGATGCGCAAGCGGTTTGCTTTTATAAGCCGCTGCCGCTGAAAAAGCTCGGAATACACGATTTGCTTATCTATATTGCTCAGTGTATGTCGGTTGCGGACTTTGTCCTTGTAGGCATCGCAGCTTTGTCGGTTTCCCTTTTGGGACTGCTGACACCTAAGATTCAACAGCTTATCTACGGACCGGTGATTGAACAAACGAATGTCAGGCTTCTGCTTGCCGTATTCGAATTTCTTATCTGTATCAGCTTATCACAGCTGTTTATCGGTGTTGCAAGGCAGCTGATTATGAACCGCCTTGAGAGCAAGGTGAGCATTCAGGTGCAGGCGGCGGGGATGATGCGCATACTTTCTCTTCCGGCATGCTTTTTCAAGGAATACTCGTCGGGCGAGCTTGCAAGCCGTATGAGCTGTATCTGCTCTCTGTGCTCCATGCTGGCAGACACAATTTTGACAACGGGCTTTACAAGTCTGTTTTCATTGATATATATCACGCAGATGGTGACATACGGACCGGGACTGGTGATTCCGGGACTGATCGTAATCCTATCCACCGTGCTGCTTTCGCTTGGCACGACCTTTGCACAGCTTAAAATCACGAAAAAACAGATGGAGCTGTCGGCAAAGGAAGCAGGACTTGAATATTCGCTTATTACCGGTATACAGAAGATAAAGCTTGCCGGTGCCGAAAAGCGTGCTTTCACCAAATGGGCTGTCGCCTATACGGAGCAGGCAAAGCTTCAATACAATCCTCCGACATTTCTAAAGCTTTCCACCGTGTTTTCAAGCTGCATCTCACTTGTGGGAACGATTGTTATCTATTTCTTCACAATAAAAACGGGTGTTTCGCTTGCGGATTATTATGCTTTCAACAGTGCATACGGTATGGTGATGGGCGCATTTACGTCACTTATCGAAATGGCGGGCGTCTTTGCACAAATTGGGCCAATACTCGATATGGTACGTCCTATCATTGAAACCGTACCTGAAATATCCGAAAACAAAAAGGTGGTTACAAGGCTTTCGGGTGGAATCGAGCTAAACAACATATCCTTCCGCTATGATGAGAAGGAACCGCTTATAATAAACGGTCTCAGCCTGAAGATACACCCAGGGCAGTATGTGGCGATCGTCGGCTCGACAGGCTGCGGAAAATCCACGCTTATGCGGCTTATGCTCGGCTTTGAAACGCCGCAGAAGGGCGCCGTATATTATGACGGTATGGATATTTCTTCTCTTGACCTTAAATCTTTGAGACGGAAAATCGGAACGGTTATGCAAAACGGGAAGCTGTTTCAGGGCGATATTTTTTCCAATATAATTATTTCGGCTCCTCAGCTTACGATGAACGAGGCTTGGGAAGCAGCTCGGCTGGCGGGTATAGCCGATGACATCGAAGCCATGCCTATGGGAATGCACACGATCATTTCCGAGGGCTCGGGCGGTATATCCGGTGGGCAGCGGCAGCGTCTTATGATTGCACGCGCTATTGCGCCCAAGCCGAGAATTCTTATGTTTGACGAAGCAACGTCTGCGCTTGACAACGTCACGCAAAAAATTGTTTCGGAATCGCTCGATTCGCTGAAATGCACCCGTGTGGTCATAGCGCACCGTCTTTCTACTATCCGCCGTTGCGACAGAATCATCGTTCTCGATAAAGGAAAGATCATCGAGGACGGAACCTACGAAGAGCTTATCGAGCAAAACGGATTTTTTGCGGAGCTTGTGGAAAGACAACGCCTTGACGATTGAAATTTTCCCGCATGGATTCCTAACAAAACGCACGGACAGCCGTATATACCTATGAAAACATAACAGGAGGTTTCAGATGAAAATTCCCGAAACAATGATCGAAAAAGGGAAAATGGCAAAATCCGCGCAGGAGCTTATCGCACTTGCAAAGGAAAGCGGCACGGAGCTGACCGAAGAAAGCGCAAAGGCATATTTTGACCAGATTCACAAAACCGGCGAGCTTGCAGACGATGAACTTGATAATGTTTCCGGCGGCTGTTCCGGCTACGCAAGCGTTTCTATCGATGGCCACTATTACAAGCTTGTAAATGAACGCACGGACAGCTGCTACAGGTTTACCTGTCGTGCTTGCGGTGGCGGACGCGGAAATCATGCGGCAGGGTGCTATGATAGAGAACTCCAAGATGTTTGTATGTGCTGCGTTCATAATGCCGGACATCAGCTTATAGGAGACTATTGCAAGCTGCAGTATAAATAACGGGAGGGAAAACGTTGTGGATAAAGAACTTATAATAAAAGTAAAGCAGGCCAAAAGTCCCGAAGAACTTATCGCACTTGCAAAAGAAAACGGCACGGAACTCACCGCAAAAGAAGCTGACGCTTATTTTGCCCGACTCAACAAAACCGGCGAGCTTGCAGACGATGAGCTTGACAGCGTTTCCGGCGGCTGCGGGAAACCATCCGATCCGCCGAAATTCAAGACGGGCGACCACGTGCTTAAGGAGGGCTTGTACGCTTGCAACTTGAAGTACCCGCTTTGTTGCAGATCAGACTATTGGATAGTCGACAGTGTGCGTTATTCGGAGGTGCACGGTTATCAGTATACGGTGCATTGCCCAATTTGCAACGGAAGCGTTCAACCCTTTGAAAGCTCTTTGGTGAAGAAATAAAGAAAGGAGTCGTTATGAATAATTTTTCCCCCGAACTCATCGCAAAAGCAAAGCAGGCAAAATCCCCCGAAGAGCTTATCGCGCTTGCAGAGGAAAGCGGCACGGAGCTGACCGAAGAAAGCGCAAAGGCATATTTTGACCAGATTCACAAAACCGGCGAGCTTGCAGACGATGAACTTGATAACGTCGTAGCCGGAGGCTGCGGATCTGAGGGAACGCTTTCCACGTCGAAAACCGTTACCGTATCGGGACGTCGGCTTGGCTGGAATTGCCCCGTCTGCCACAACGATTGCTGGGAAGAATCGTACAGAACGACCGCAAGTCAGAAATGGTGGTATTGCCGTGTCTGCGAGAAAAAGAATCCTTCGGATGTTCCGTATGTCAGCCAACCGGGACAGTATTCTTCTTTTCCTTACTCGTCTGTCACAATAGAGCTTTGATTTTATATCCGAAAAAATAAACAAAACAAATTATTCAAGGAAAAAGCCCAATGAAAGATTCAAAAAAGGGAACAGTCCGAAAGGCAAAAAAAGCAAAAAAGGCAGAGTAAAGGTCTGATATGCTCCCCTCCCTCAATAATTAAAAAAATAATCAAATAAACAAAGGAGGATTCGCTATGGAAAACAAAATCACACCCGAACTTATCGCAAAAGCAAAGCAGGCAAAATCGGCAGAAGAGTTTATCGCGCTTGCAAAAGAGGACGGCGCAGAGCTTTCGGCAGAAGAAGCACAGAAGCTTTTTGACAGAATCGGCGACGTCACTCTTACAGATGATGATCTTGAGAAGGTGTCGGGCGGCTATCCGAGGCCTATCCCTAACAATTATACAATAGATAGGGACCCGTCTAATCGCCAGAAGAGAAAAGGAGTAGGATCACATGAAAATGAGTAGTGAACTTATCGAAAAAGCAAAGCAGGCAAAATCGGCAGAAGAGCTGATAGCTTTGGCAAAAGAAAACGGCGTAGAACTTTCGGCATAAGAAGCGCAGCAGCTTTTTGATCAGCTGTACAAAGGCGACGAGCTTGCAGATGACGAGCTTGACAACGTAGCGGGGGCAGGCGGCTGGGGGGACGCCGACTTCTTCATATATCATGGCCGTGGGATGCGACCGCCGGAATCTGATCCCGACGCACGTTATAGGTGAAAGAGAACCGCACGGACGGCCACTTAAAAACGTATTACTCTTGCAAAGGAAAACAGTACGGAACTGACCGGGGAAGGTGCAAATGCTTTATATTTTAAATTCCAATATAGCGCTGCGTTCATGGCGTCTTGTGCCATATGCATATTACATAAAGGGTGAGCGCACCGCAAAAGGCTTAAAAAAAGACGAATTTGAATTTCTTTCTCTGTGCGATGGCAGGACAAACCTGCCGTCGGCGGAGGAAAGCGCACTTGCGCACGATTTTCTCGGAAAGGGCTTTATCCGTGAAGCGAAAAACGGGGAAGTTCTGTCCGAGTGGAGTCGGGCGCGCGTCTGCGACAACCGCTATTTCCCGGCTATGAACTGGATGATTACCGGAAAATGCAATTATAACTGTCTGCATTGCTTCAACGCGGCAGACAACGCTCCGCTGATGAGCGAATTTACCCTTGAAGAAGCCGAAAAACTGCTTGACGAGGCGCAGGAGTGCGGTATCAACGCCTTTACGATTACGGGCGGAGAGCCGATGTGTCACAGGAATTTTTTCGATATTATCGAGGGAATTTACAGTCGCGGAATGTATGTTGCTGAGCTGAACACAAACGGTTATTACATAAATCGGGAAGCGCTTGAAAAAATGAAGCGGATAGGGTGCTATCCTCTTATCAAAATTTCGTTTGACGGGTTAGGTCATCACGATTGGCTGAGAAACCGCGAGGGCGCGGAGGAGGATGCGCTTCGTGCGATAAAGCTGTGCATTGACAACGGTTTTCGCGTAAAAGTGCAGACAAACGTTCACCGGCTGAACGTGGAATCAATGCTTCCGATGGCAAAGCTGCTGTGCGGAATGGGCGTTTACGAAATGCGTATCATACGCACGAGCGAAGCGCCGCGCTGGGTAAAAAACGCGGGCGACGCCTGTCTTACGCTTGAAGAATACTTCGACGCCATGCTCGGTTTTCTGCACGATTATGCAAAAACCGGAGGCTTAATGGAAATAGATGTCTGGCAGTTTGCTCGTTTTTGCCCGCGGGAAAGGGCATACCATCCTCGCGCGATCGAATGCGTCGAAGGCCAATATCGCGACAATCTGCCCGTGTGTCGCGGCAACAGAGGTATGGTTGCCATCGCGGCGGACGGAGAGCTTTATCCGTGCCATCAGATGTCGGGATATTATGAGCAGCACAAATGGTTTCTCGGAAATGTAAAAACCGATGGATTGCAGAAATATCTGCAATCGGGCGATTATCTCTGCGAGGTCTGTACCACCGTAAAGCAGCTTGCAGAACACAATAAAAAGTGTGCATCCTGCCGATGGTTTAAGTATTGCTGTGGCGGTTGCCGTGCCATAGGTCTTGCGCTTACCGGAGATAAACTTGGCGCAGACATATCAAAATGTTTGTTTTTCGCCGGCGGATATCTGCAGAGGCTGCAGTCTGTACTGAAGGATTACAAATGTATAGCGGAAATTAAGGAATAATATGACTTTTTAGAGGGGGAATGGTTATACTGCCCGGACGGTTTTCCGACGCCGGAACGGGACGAAGCGTGGCAGCAGGAGGTCACCATCTCCGCCGATGTCCACGCCCGACGGAAGCGTTACCGGCGTTGCCAATGCGCCCCGACACAAGCCTATGGAGATCAAAGGGCAGCGCATACAGCCATGATGCAGAAAGATCATTTGGAAAAGTTGACGGAGAAAATCGATAAAGGTGAATTGAAGTTTTACGAAGATGGGTTTACAGAAACGGAGACGAGAACTCACAGGATAATTATGCGATAAAGGTTGAATATCATAAAGTGTCCGAAGATCCGAGAAAGTTATTTCTTTAAGGAACAAGGTGCCGTAATCAAATACGGCACCGATACAAAATTAAATGATATCGCTTAATGACAGTTGTTTATCCGTTTGCTGCGAAAAAGTGCCGGAAGAGTTCAGAATGAACCTTTTTCGGCACTTTTTTTATTGAATTTTTCGCCATGTTCTCCTATTGAACAGGATGAGTATCGGAAGAATCTCAAGTCTTCCCAGCATCATGGTAAGGGTGAGAATGATTTTTGAAAAGCCGCTGTATCCGGCAAAACTTGCATACGGACCGACCGCTTCAAAAGCGGGACCTACATTGGAGATGCAGGTGAGCACTGCGGAAAAATTACTGAAAAATCCGTGCTTGACTTCGTATACTCCTGCATCCGACGCAATACGCACTACCTGTCCGTTGACAGGATCAAAAGATAGCAGAAACAGCACAGTAAGGAAAATGAAAAAATACAGTGTGATAAAGGCAAAAATATCGTTGATGGTCTTCTGTTCCAGAGTTTTACCCTCAAATTTTGCTTTTGGAACAAAACGTGGATTTATCAGCTTACGCACATTGATGTATGCACCTTTCACCGCTATAACGATTCGTGATACTTTGATTCCGCCTGCCGTTGAGCCTGCCATCGCACCGATAAACATTACAACGACCAATGTGGTTTTTGCAAGCATGGGCCATACGTCATAGTCGGTGGTGGTATATCCTGCAGTCGTCATAAGGGACGCTACCTGAAAGAGGGAATGACGGAACATTTCCTCGGTAGTATATGTTTGGGGGAAAGCTTCGAATTTCCCGAAAAGACTTAAAAAAACAAAGCCTACCGCTGCAGCAATGATTAGGAGATAGCTGCGAAGTTCCTCACTTTTGAATACATCCTTTACCTTCTTGAGCAGCAGCAAATAATATAGGCTGAAATTGCAACCGAACAGGATAAGGAATATTGCCATAACATACTGTGAAAACGGGTGAAACAACTGCATGCTGCCGGGGATAAACCCAAAACCGCCTGTTCCGGCACAGCCGAAGGTTGCGAGCAGACTGAAGAAAAACTGATCGTTCTCATATCCCGCAATGGGCTTATCCATCATCAGGATGATGACTTCAAGCGCAGTCATACCGAAATAGATCAGATACAGGATTCTTGTTGTTACACGCATTTTTGAAACGATTTTTCCCACCTGCGGGCCGGGACTTTCCGCACGAAGCAGAAACAAGGAAGAGCCGTCGTTGCTTTCGGGAATGAATATCAGTGCAAAAACCAAAATTCCCATCCCGCCGATCCAGTGAGAAAAGCTCCTCCAAAAAAGCGTGGAACGGGAAACTGTCGTGATATCAGGTATAACGCTGGAACCGGTAGTTGTAAAACCGGACATCATCTCAAAGCACGCGTCGATATAATTCGGAATATCTCCGTTTATAACAAACGGGATTGCCCCAAACAGGGTCATTATCGCCCAAACAAACGCCGTAACAGCAAAGCCTTCCTTTTGATACAGTTGATTTCGCTTCGGCCTGAGGAATTGAAGCAATAACCCCAGTGCCGACAAACTTACGACCGGAACAAGAAATGCGAGGATATGTACAGGGGACTCTTTATAAATAAGGCTGACCGCTAATGGGGCAAACATTAAAACCGCTTCAATAATCATGACCTTGCCGAGTATTTTGCCAATTTTCCTGTATTCCATAGGACCACCTTATTCAAACACGTCTTTTAGGTCATCAAACCTTTTATATGTCGTCACGACTACCACATTATCTCCGAGTTTAATTTCGGAATCACCGTCGGGAATAATGATTTTGCCCTGCCGAATGATGCAGGCGACCAGACAGTTTTTCTTTATTTTCAGATCCTTTAGCGGCTTATCATAAAAATATTCTAATCGTTTTGCCGAAAACTCAAGTGCCTCCACCTGCCCATTGACAAGTTTATACATCGTCAGTAAATTACTGCCGACCGTATTGGCAAGGGCGCGGATATAACTGACAATCCTTTCTGCAACGATATGTTTCGGAGAAATGGCATTGTTGATGCCAAGCTCGTCCAAAAGCTCGTAGAGGTCATCGCTTTTGATTTTGGAGATCGATTTTTTAACGCCCTTCTTGTTGGCAAACATAGATACAATGATGTTTTCCTCGTCTATATCTGTCAGAGCGACAAATGCGTCCATGGCTTCTATGCCTTCTTCATTAAGGACATCGTGCTGTGTACCGTTCCCACAGGAAACGGTGACACGCGGCAGAGCCTCCGCAAGCTCCTCGGCGTGGGCGGGATCATCCTCCAACAGCTTTATTGCATAGTTCTTTTCGGAAAGCAAATCGGCAAGATAGTATCCGGTCCGCCCTCCGCCGACAATCATAATATTTTTAAACGGAGATTTTACAAGGTTTGCTTCGGAAAGAAAATTGCCCAAAGATTTGGCATCGGATGTAAAATATATCTTATCTCCTTCTTCAATTCTGAAGTTGCCGGAGGGAATGACGACTTCCGCATTTCGCTGAACTGCGCAGATAAGCACCTTCGTTTTTAATTTGTTCCCCAGTGAGTACAGCGTTTCTCCGACCAGTGAAGAACCCTTTTCCGCAATGACCTCCACAAGGGAAACCTTGCCTTTTGCAAAATGCTCGATGCTGAGAACCGAGGGAAGATCGATGATATTGAATATCTCATCTGCCGTTTCCTGTTCCGGATTGACGACCATGGCAATTCCGAGATCATCTTTCATATCCAAGATCTGTTTTAGGTAATCGGGGTTGCGCACGCGGGCTATCGTGTTTTTAACCCCTAGCTTTTTAGCTACTAGACTGGCAAAAACATTCAGTTCATCGCTGTCCGTTAAAACGATAGCCAGTTCCGCATCATCAACATGGGCTTCTTGCTGAATTTCCATGCATGCACCGTTGCCAACCACTCCGAATACATCGTATTTTTCTATCAGAGTTTCAATTTTTGCTTTATCCTCATCAATAATGGTGATCGTATGGCCTTCATCGGAAAGATTTTTAAGTACGGTCCTTCCGATAGTGCCAAGCCCGATAATTACAATTTTCACTGTTTTGTCTCTCTTTTCTTTGCTTACTGCAGTCTGAATGTGGTAGATTTGATTTTTACTGAAATTCGACAAATAAAGCCGTAACCTACCGTTGCAAATTATATCATATAAGACAGAAAATTGCAATATTGGGTATACAGAAGTTGTAAGTTTTAGGTATACAGGAGTTGTAAGTTTTGAGTAGTTAAATTTCAACAGATAAAGGTCGAAAAATGTTCGGCAAAGCACTCCTATGTGTTTTCTTGGCTTATAGTATTTCCGGGAAAAGCATAAATTATTTTCATGTTCATGCGAATACTATTGACTTTGTAAAAATCTGACAGTATAATATCAGCATATACTATTATGAAAAAGGCGAGGCAATAAAATGGGTGTTTCATACAACAAGCTCTTTAAACTGCTGATCGACCGAAATATGAAAAAGAAGGATCTGCAGAAAGTCGCAGCTTTAAGTCCTGCATCTGTCACAAAACTTGCAAAAAACGAATATGTTCGTCTTGAAGTGCTTGTTAAGGTGTGTTGTGCTTTGCATGTTGATATCGGAGACATTATGGAAGTAATCGGGAAATAACGGCTTTCCTATGGAATTTTATGAATATGGGGACTGAAAAACGGATATGAGAGTAAACGACAAGAAAAGTTTTATGCTTATAAGGAATTTGTTTGGTAATTTAAAAATGCGCTGGCTGTTTGTTGTGGCGTTTGCCGTTGCGGCAGGAGTCTATACCGGGACAGTAATGCTTTTTGACTGCCTTAAGGATACTTCCTTTCAGGATATCGGGATATCATATGAGTGGTGGGTCGTTTTTGCGGTCATTATCGTTGTGAACTGCCGTAAAAATTGGGAAGCAATGCTGAAATGCTTTGTGTTTTTCCTAATAAGCCAGCCGCTTGTGTATGCCGTTCAGATGTTGTTCGGAGATCTTACAGCGGATTTGGCCCTCTATTATTATTTGGGTATTTGGCTGCCGGCAACATTTTTGACTCTGCCGGGAGGATTTATCGCTTATTACTGCCAAAAGCAGAATGCGCTCGGTGCCGTTGTTTTAGGGCTCGGTAATACGATTCAGGCTGTATTCGGAGTTCATTACCTCGCTTCGGCAATTTCTGATTTTCCGCATCATATTTTAAGCGGCGTGGTATGCTTCGGTTCAATTTTTCTTATGAGTTTTCAAATTCAAAAGGAAAGGAAATATCGGTTTATATCGATTTTGCTGCCTTTTGTGCTGACGGTTGTCCTTTTGCTGCTCACTAAAGCGACAGGAAGGACGATAGTCTAAACGGTTGCTGCTACGAAAAATCTGTTAAAGGAAACATTTAAAGGACGGATAATTCAGAATGAGTAAGAGAAATTTTTTTGCGGATGATGGGTGGGCGGTATGGCTTGACGGTGACGATGTCAGCACATTTTATATCGGAGAATGGCTGAATCCTAAAGGAAAAAGCTATATGGATATCGCGATCCATACCCACGGAATGAAATCAGTACACTCTTTGAATATATATATTCCGTTTTCAGTTACAAAGGAAGATCTGACGGATATTTCTCTCGTTTTAAATGACGAGGCTATTCTGTACGCAACCTTTAACGCAGCCTGTATCGTAGATTATATGAAAAACGAGTGTACTTCTGAGCTTGCTTTTCATGGTAAGACGCTTGATTTGGTGCACATTTCAAAGCTTGGATTTACACTTGAACCATTGGCAAATGGCACACTGTTCAATGCGGATTTAGACCGGCTGCAGGAATTTCTCGCCAACGACGAGGCATATTTTATTTTTCGCCTTCCGCACAGATCGATTGATCGTGTCTTTAAGCCGAAGGAGTTTGCCGGAAGCATATTTGAAAGACTGAGGGGCTGCATTACGACGCCCATCGTTGCCGAAAAGTATGCCTATTCGGTTCGTATAAATGAGTTTCGGTTACTTCCGCCTGAGATTAACCGTATAGGCTCCTTTCACCGGCAGAAACTGAAGCGTGCCGTTATCTCAGTTTCCGTTAACGAGGAATATGAGGTGAGTGATCGAGGCTGCTACCGTATACGGCGTTTGGAGGAGCAGCTGTATCAAGACTATGTATCGGACGGCTTTTCCTGCAAGGATTCGATTACCTATCAGTGGGAGCAGACAGAGGAAGAAAATAAGCCGGGTCGTTTTAATTTTTATTTTTCAATAATGCGAAATTCTGTAAGCCCTGCAAGTATGCTTATCTATATGATTTTGATTACTTTTATAGGCTGCTTCGGAAGTGCGCTTTGGGATCTGATTAAGCGGTTGCTCGGTTTATAAATTGAAACAAAGAAAAACGAGGAAAAAGAATGACAATTACCACAGAGCAGAAGGATAAGGCGGCAACGCTGCATATTGCCGGGCGAATCGACACCGTCACTTCTCTAGAACTTGAAAAGGCAATCGGCTCTCTTCCGGCAGAGATTATAGAATTGACATTGGATATGAAGGAAGTAGCCTATATTTCTTCTGCCGGACTGCGAGTGTTGCTCGGTACTCAAAAAAAGATGGATAAATGCAGCTCTATGAAGCTTGTCGATGTTTGCGAAACGGTTATGGAGGTTCTTGAAATGACCGGATTTGCCGATATTTTGGAGATTGAATGATGGAGATTGTAAATGAGGCAATAGTTTTTGCAGCCAAAGCCCATGATGGTATGCGTCGCAAGCAGTCGCCGCTGCCGTATATTTTGCATCCATTGGAGGCGGCAGTTATCGTCAGTTCGATAACCGATAATCAGGAAGTTATCGCGGCAGCCGTGCTTCACGATGTTGTGGAGGATGCCGGAGTTACCCTCAATGAGATTGAAGAACGCTTCGGGAAAAGGGTTGCCGAATTGGTTGCGTCGGAAACGGAAAACAAGCGTGAGCAATTTCCCCCTGAAAGCACATGGAAGCTTCGAAAAGAAGAGGCTTTGCGGCTTCTGAAAGAAGCAAAGGATATAGAAATCAAGATACTGTATCTCGGCGACAAGCTTGCCAATATGCGCGCGGTGTATTATGACTGGGAAAAGGAAGGAAACGGCGTTTGGCAGCGCTTCAATCAAAAGGATCCGGCGGAACACGCATGGTATTACCGCAGCATTGCGGAAAGCATAAGCGAGCTTTCCGACACGGCGGCTTATCGGGAATTTATTAAACTTATCAACAAAGTATTTGCGGAGGTATAGCAATGAACGCGAAAGTAACTTATCGAACGGAAAACAATAGGCTTATCATCGGCCTTAACGGACGGGTGGACACATCGAATGCCGCTGATGTAGAAAAGGATATTACAGCCGCCCGTGCTGCCGCACCGAATATGGTTCCAGTAATTGACGCAGAAAACCTGGAATACATATCAAGCGCAGGCCTGCGTGTTCTTTTGCGTCTGCGCAAGGAAGAAAAGGATATGGAGGTTATCAACGTATCTCCGGATGTATATGAAATTCTGGATATGACCGGCTTTACCGAAATGATGACGGTAAAAAAGGCATATCGCCGGCTTTCGGTCGATGGCTGTGAGATGATCGGAAAGGGTGCAAACGGCGCCGTTTACCGTTATGATGAGGAAACCATTGTTAAGGTGTATTTTAATTCCGACGCTCTGCCGGATATTCAGCGTGAGCGTGAGCTTGCGCGTAAGGCATTGGTGCTCGGCATCAATACGGCAATCCCGTATGATGTTGTGTTAGTGGGCGATAGCTATGGTACGGTGATGGAGCTGCTGTCGGCAACATCTCTTTCAAAGATGATGAAGAGAGATCCCGAGCATTTGGAAATTCCGCTCAAATACTATGTGGATATGCTCAAGCAAATTCACAGCACGAATGTACAGCCCGGCGATATGCCCGATATGAAGCAGGTGGCTCTTGATTGGGCGGCATTTGACAAGGATCATTTGCCGAAAGAAATCGGAGATAAGCTGTATCATATGGTGGAGGCGGTGCCGGAGCAGCATACCATGCTGCACGGTGATTATCACACCAATAATATTATGGTTCGCGACGGCGAGGCGTTGCTTATTGATATGGATACCCTTTGTATGGGCCATCCGATCTTTGAGTTGGGCTCTATGTTTAATGCCTTTGTTGGATTTTCCGAGGTGGATCATGATGTCACACAGAAATTCCTCGGTTTTTCATACGAGTTGGCAGGGGAATTTTGGCACAGAGCTTTAGCCATGTACCTTGATACCGAAGATGAGTCAAGACTTATCGAGGTTGAAAACAAGGCAAAGATCGTAGGCTATATGCGCCTGCTTCGCCGCACGATCCGTCGCAACGAGCCTGACCGTGAGCAGATGATTCAATTTTATAGGGATAGGCTTATGAATTTAATTCCTATAATTGATGAATTAACCTTTTGAATTCAAGGTGATGTCGGCTGCAAAAATGGTTCTGCAGGAGGCAGGGAAAAACGGTTGACTATACGAGAAAAATCTAGGAAGGGCACGCAGAGAAAACGGGCTTTATCGGATTACCGTTGTGAAAAACGGTATATCCGTTACAGAAAACATATTACCTGCAAATAAGACAAACAACTGCTCGAATGCGTAGTGGTGGACTCCAAAGAACAGATTACCTTAATTTTCAAAGGCGGTCTTAAATCGGTGCAACCGCTGACCGAATTACAGCGGCTCACCTCCGCCCCCAACCTTGAAAGTTTAAGATTTTTCATAAGGGAACAAATACTACCCCCAAAAAGGCGAAAAAATCTATTTTATAGTACTCTCACAGGATCGGCAGGCTTCTGTGGAGGTTTGGCGATTTTTTATTTCTGCGGCGGACAAATGGGCTTGACTTCCGCCGAAAGATACAGTAAAATACCTTTATATTGCAAAAAGACTGTGATGAAGAGCAGTACTTTCGGGTGCGATGCAAAGAGAGGAAGCGGTGGGTGCGAGCTTCCGTGAGGGCCGGGGGGAAGTCGCTTCGGAGTTCT
Source organism: Clostridium sp. CAG:413 (assembly GCA_963650985.1). Classification (GTDB taxonomy): domain Bacteria; phylum Bacillota; class Clostridia; order Oscillospirales; family Oscillospiraceae; genus Vescimonas. The sequence continues at coordinate 7,000 of CAVJNL010000013.1, read as the reverse complement.
GCCGCCCAGCGTGAGCAAGCGGCAGCGGCCGCCGCCGTTATCGGCCATTGAGTGTGGGGCTTTGTCCCCGAACACAGGTGGTACCACGGACTGTATTTATGGTTCGCCCTGTTTTGCTTTTACGGCAAGACGGAGCGGGCCTTTTGTTTTGCCGAATACCGAAAAAGGAGAGTTTACCATGCGAAAAGAATTGCCCAAGGTCTATGACCCCCGGGATGTGGAGCCGCAGATCTATAAAATGTGGATGGACGGCGGCTGCTTCAAGGCCGAGCCCAACCCCGATAAAAAACCGTTTTCCATCGTGATGCCACCGCCCAATGTCACGGGCCAGTTGCACATGGGCCACGCCCTGGACTCCACGCTCCAGGACATCCTCACCCGCTTTAAGCGGATGCAGGGCTACGAAGCCCTGTGGCTTCCGGGCACCGACCACGCCGGCATCGCCACCCAGATCAAGGTGGAGGAGGCCCTGCGCAAGGAGGAGGGCCTCACCCGCCACGACCTGGGCCGCGAGAAGTTTTTGGAGCGGGTTTGGGACTGGAAAGAGAAATACGGCAACCGCATCGTGCAGCAGCAGATGAAGATGGGCGCCTCCTGCGACTGGGACCGCAGCCGCTTCACCATGGATGAGGGCTGCTCCCGCGCCGTACGGGAGACCTTCTGCGAGCTGTATGACAAGGGCCTCATTTACAAGGGCAGCCGCATCATCAACTGGTGCCCCCACTGCCTGACCGCCCTGTCCGACGCCGAGGTGGAGTACACCGACAAGCCCGGTAACCTTTGGTATGTCCGCTATCCCCTCACTGACGGCAGCGGCGACATCGTCATCGCCACCACCCGCCCCGAGACCATGATGGGCGACACGGGCGTGGCCGTGAACCCGGAGGACGAGAAGTTCAAGCACCTCATCGGCAAGACCTGCATCCTGCCCATCATGAACCGGGAAATTCCCATTGTGGGCGACGAATATTGCGAGATCGGCTTCGGCACCGGCGCGGTGAAGATGACCCCCGCCCACGACCCCAACGATTTCGAGGTGGGTCTGCGCCACAACCTGGAGGTCATTCGCGTTATCGCCGACGATGGCACCATCAATGAAAACGGCGGTCCCTACAACGGCATGGACCGCTACGAGTGCCGCAAGGCCATCGTGAAAGACCTGGAGGAGCAGGGCTACCTCATCAAGGCCGAGCCCTACTCCCACAATGTGGGCACCTGCTACCGCTGCCACAATGATGTGGAGCCCCTGATCTCCGCGCAGTGGTTCGTGAAGATGGCGCCCCTGGCCAAGGAGGCCATTCGCGTGGTGGAGGACGGCACCATCAAATTCGTGCCCGAGCGCTTCACCAAGACCTATATCAACTGGATGGAAAATGTGCATGACTGGTGCATTTCCCGCCAGCTTTGGTGGGGCCACCAGCTCCCCGCCTGGTACTGCGACGACTGCGGCCACATCAATGTGAGCCGTCAGGACCCTACCAAGTGCGAAAAGTGCGGCAGCACCCACCTGACCCGGGACGAGGATGTGCTGGACACCTGGTTCTCATCGGCGCTGTGGCCGTTTTCCACCATGGGCTGGCCCGACACGGACGCTGCCGACCTGAAATATTGGTATCCCACCTCCGTCATGGTCACCGGCTACGACATCATTTTCTTCTGGGTGGCCCGAATGATCTTCTCCGGCATGGAGCAGATGAAGAAGGAGCCCTTCAAGACCGTGTTCATCCACGGCTTGGTCCGGGACGACAAGGGCCGCAAGATGTCCAAGTCCCTGGGCAACGGCATCGATCCCCTGGAGATGGCGGAGCAGTACGGCGCCGACGCCCTGCGCTTCAACCTCATCACCGGCAACAGCCCCGGCAACGATATGCGCTTCTTTGTGGAAAAGTGCGAGGCCATGCGCAATTTTGCCAATAAGATCTGGAACGCTTCTCGCTTTGTGATAATGAACCTGACCATCGACAAGGTGGAGCTGCCCGAGAAGCTGGAGCTGGAGGACAAGTGGATCCTCAGCAAGCTCAACACCCTGATTCGCGAGGTCACGGACAACATGGATGCCTACGAGCTGGGCGTGGCCTCCGCCAAGATCTACGACTTCATTTGGGACACCTACTGCGACTGGTATATCGAGCTGACCAAGACCCGTATGAATGGCGACGACCCGGCGGCCAAGCTGGCGGCGGAGAATGTGCTGTGCTATGTGCTGCTGCGCATTCTAGAGCTGCTGCACCCCTTCATGCCGTTCATCACGGAGAAAATTTGGCAGGCTCTGCCCCACGAGGGCAAGTACCTGATCTCCGCGCCCTGGCCCGTGTACCGTTCGGAGTTTGATTTCCAGGCTGAGGAGCAGGCCATGGAGGCGGTGAAGGACGCCATTTCCGCCGTCCGCGCCCGCCGCGCCGAAATGAATGTGCCCCCCAGCAAGAAGGCGCAGATGATCATTGTCTCCGACCACGCGGATGACTACCGCATGGGCGAGCACTTCATCAAGCGGATGGCCTACGCCAGCGATATCACCGTGACGGACGCGGTGCCCACCGACCTGACGGGCCTGGTCACGGTTGTGACCCACGGAGCCAATGTCTATCTGCCCCTTGCGGAGCTGGTGGACTTCGAGAAGGAGCTGGAGCGCATTGCCAAGGAGCGTGAGAAGGCCGCCGAGAACCTGGCCCGCATCGAGCAAAAGCTCAGCAACGAGAAGTTCGTCTCCAAAGCCCCTGAGGCTGTGGTGAACGCCGAGCGGGAGAAGGCCAAAAAGGCCCGGGCCCTCATTGCCAAGCTGGACGAGTCCGCCGCAGCCATGAGAGGCTGAGATGCTATAACAATAGACCTACAAATATAGAGAGCGGCACGGGCTTGTGCCGCTCTCTGTTTTTGGCAGGGAGGGATAGGAAAAGGGTCGGCACAGTCTAAGTGCCGACCCTTTGTCCGTATTGAATCTTGAGGAGAGAAAAGGCTGATTGAATAATGAAAAAAGTTAGGCTGCGTGTTGGGCGGAGCGCTTTTCGTGGTGCTCTTCATAGTTCAACTCCAGCAGACCGGCCTTGCCGGCGGCCCAGGTGCCGATGGCGCCGAAGACCAGGGGCAGGTACATACCGGCCTGGCGGATAGGCGCATCAGCAGCGGTCATCAGGAAGGCCGTAGCCACGACCAGGATCAGAGAGACGATAGCAGTCACAATATAAGCGTCCATGTTTTTCATGATAAAATCCTTAAAAAATGGATGAATTTGAAATCATTTCCTTGTTGTGACCGTATAGTAGTATATATAACGAGGAAAGTAAAGCGACGGAATATTATAACGGATATTAGAATTACTTACAGACAAGAGGCGGATTCTATTGCTCAAAAAAATCTATTTTTTTGGATGGAAGCGACGCTTTTCGACAAAAAAATACCGAATGAAAAAGTATAATCACCGTAGACGAAAGTCAGCGGTGATTTTTTAACAGGAAGTGATGAAATGCAGGTCAAAGCAGAGAGCACCGACCGAAAACTGATCCTGCGCCTGGGCGGCGAGCTGGACCACCACGCTGCCCGGCTGCTTATGCAGCGCATTGCCCGGGAGCTGGAGTACGCGCTGCCGCTGGAGACGGAGCTGGATTTTTCTGGCGTGACATTCATGGACAGCTCCGGCATCGCCGTGGCGCTGCACACCTTGCAGCAGATGAAGCGGCTGGGCGGAAAAATGTGCATAGTGAATCCATCGGCGCAGGTGAGAAAAGTGTTTGCAGCCGCCGGGCTGCAGCAGCTTATCGGATTGGAGGAAGTACATGAAAAGTGAAAATCAGGTCACCCTGGAATTTCCCAGCCGCAGCAGCAACGAGTCCTTTGCCCGGGTGGCGGCGGCGGGCTTCGCCATGCAGCTGGACCCCACGCTGGAGGAGCTGGGTGACATCAAGACTGCCGTCAGCGAGGCGGTGACCAACGCCATCATCCACGGCTACCCCGACAGCATCGGGCGTATCGTCATGAAGCTGCGCATTCGGGAGGGGAATGTCCTGGAAATTATTGTAAAGGACTGGGGCGTGGGCATTGCCGATGTGGAGCAGGCGAGGCGGCCCATGTTCACCACCGGCAACGACGAACGCAGCGGCATGGGCTTCACCATTATGGAGAGTTTTATGGACACCATAAAGGTAAAATCACTTCCCCAAAAGGGAACCACAGTTGCACTGAAAAAGCGCATTTCTACCCGCATGGGTGACAGAAAATGAGCGAAAACAGGCTGGCCCTGCTGGATAAGGCGCAGTCGGGAGACAACGATGCCTGCGGAAAAATGCTGGAGGAGAACAGCGGCCTGATCTGGGCGGTGGTGCGGCGCTACTACGGCTGCGGGGCGGACCCGGAGGACCTGTATCAGCTTGGATGTATAGGATTCATCAAGGCTGTAAAGGGGTTTGACATTACATACGGAACGCAGTTTTCCACCTACGCCGTGCCGAAGATCGCCGGGGAGATACGCCGCTTTCTGCGGGACGACGGGCCGGTGAAGGTGGGGCGCACCCTGCGGGAGAAAGGGCAGAGCATCTGGTCGGCGAGGCAAAGGCTGCGGGCTACTTTGGGGAGGGAGCCAAAGCTGTCGGAGCTGGCGGCGGAGACAGGCTGGAGCGTCGAGGAGATCGCCACGGCGGAGCTTGCTACCGCCGCACCGGAGTCGCTGCAGCAGGAGACGGCGGAGGGGCTGACGTTGGAGTCCATTTTGGGCACGGATGCACCGGAGGAATCTTTGGTGGAAAAAATCGCATTGCGGGAGGCTATTCGGGCTTTGCCGGATCGGGAGAAGGGGACGATCTATCTGCGGTTTTTCAAGTGCATGACCCAGGAGCAGGCAGCGCGGGTGCTGGGGGTATCGCAGGTGCAAGTATCGCGTTTGGAGCGAAAAGGAGTGGAGCATCTGCGGGAGATGCTTCGGGAATGAAGACCGTTTCCGACTGGAACTCTGTCATGGTGCTGCGGTAGCGCTTGGGCAGGAAGGTATTTTGGCAGCGCTCATTGTGGCGCTCCTGTATGGCGACGGTATCGAAGAAGGTTTTCCACAGCTTTCGGTATTCCGCCTCCCGGGGGCTGGGCGGCGCCAGGGTCAGGGAAGCCGTGTGGACGATCCGGGAGCGGCCCGCGTTGTAGAGAAGCAGCTCACCGTGGGTGCGGTCAAAGAGGAAGAAATTTTCATTGGCATAGCGGCTGCAAAAATGCCGCCGCAGGAAGGGGAGAACACGGTTTTTCGGCTCGATCTCCGCGCCCAAAACGCCGTCATAGTCCGAAAAGCGGACAAAGCCCCGCAGCTTTTCCAGCTCACCCGACAGATGGCGCACGGCCTTACAGAGGGGATAGCAGGCCGGATCCGAGGGAAAGCGGAGAAACTGGGGACCGTCGGCGTAGAGCTTCTGCACAAAAGCGTACAGGCAGGATTCCTTATTATCCATGCAGGTGTGAAAGTCCCGGTACAGCAGACGGGCGGCCTTGGCGGAAAGGGCTGAAATGCTGCGATGAACGCGGTCACTATGGAGTGCGTCCGTCTCCACAGCGCGAACGGAATAGAGGGAGAGAACAGGAAATTCCTCATTGCTTGCAAAGGCAATGGGGAATTCCTTGTTTACATAACTCTCGTATACACAGCAGAGGAACCCCTCATAGGTGCCGTCATATTCATAAACCATGTCGATCCAGGACATTTGCGTCACTCCATTGTGTCAAAAAGGGATAACTGAGGGGCGGCGGAGACGGGCAGAGCGTCCCACTCCACGGCCTGCAATTGGCGCGTCAAAGTCTCGACAGAAAAGCGCAGACCCGGACGCATTCGGCCACCGCACAGGATGAAAAACTGTGCCCGCTTCAACACGACCCCCATTTTTTTCAGGTCCTCAAAATGCAGGGGTGCCACGCGGCGAGAGGAAAGGATGCGCCGGGCCCCGGTGGGACCGATACCTGGAACACGCAGAAGCCGATCTAAGTCGGCGGTCATGACCTCCACAGGAAACTGGTCCGGGTGGGTGATGGCCCAGTAGCACTTGGGGTCCAGGTTGGGGTCAAAATTCGGATGGCTCTCGTCCAGCAGTTCCTCGGCCCGGAAGCCGTAAAACCGCATGAGCCAGTCCGCCTGGTACAGCCGATGCTCCCGCAGCAGGGGCGGCTTGGTGTGCAGGGCGGGGAGCAGGGAATTCTCCACCACCGGCACATAGGCGGAGTAGAACACGCGCTTGAGCCGGTAGCGCTGATAGAGGGACTGGGTCAAGTAGAGGATATGCCGGTCGCTGTCCCGGGTGGCGCCCACAATGACCTGGGTGCTCTGCCCGGCTGGGGCGAAAGCGGGGGCGTGGCGGTACTTCACCAAATCCTCTTTATTCTCCTTGCCCCGGTCGCGGATCAGGCGCATGGGGGAGAGAATGGCGGCCTTGGTCTTATCCGGCGCCAGGGTGGCCAGGCCCTCCTGGGAGGGCAGCTCGATGTTCACGCTGAGGCGGTCGGCCAGGTAGCCCAACTGCTGCACCAGGGCCGGATCCGTGCCGGGAATGGCCTTGGCGTGGATGTATCCATTGAAGCCATAGTCCTGGCGCAGAATGCGCAGGGCCTCGATCATGCGCTGGGTGGTGTAATCGGGGCTGCGCAGGATGCCGCTGGAGAGGAAAAGCCCCTCGATATAATTTCGGCGATAGAACTGAATGGTAAGCTCGGCCAGCTCCTTGGGGGTAAAGGCAGCGCGGCGGGTGTCGTTGCTGCGGCGGTTGACGCAGTATTTGCAGTCGTACACGCAGCAGTTGGTCATGAGCACCTTCAGCAGCGAGATGCAGCGGCCATCGGCGGAAAAGCTGTGGCAGCATCCGGCGATAGAGGAAGAGGTGTTGCCGATCTTCCCGGGCTGAAAGCCGCGCCGGACGCCGCTGGAAGTGCAGGCGGCGTCGTATTTGGTGCCTTCAGGCGTGGAAATAAACCCCCAGTTCTACAGGGGGAAGAAAAATAGCTTTAGCATGAGAAAAACCTCCTATTGCGGTATACTGGT